>JASGCR010000157.1 GCA_030054015.1 Candidatus Symbiobacter sp.
GACGCTCAGAATGACACTCCGACTACTTGTTCAGACCATCCTTAGGAAGGGGGGGTCATAAAGGCGAATTTTCAAGGAAACGGAGTATAAAATAATTGGTGCCAGGAACTTATCGACACACAATCGAGATAAGCTTCCCAGCACCAAAACCCGCATCAGCGACGAACCAATTAGTTCATCTTTGATTTCGGCATAGCGGTTGAGGTGGCATGGTCTTTGGTCGCCGGGGCTTGCGGCATACGTTGCAGCAAGCGGGCGACATTGCCCAAAGAAACCAGATGGGCATGAATCCAGAACAATTCCGCGGTCGGGAAAAGCGAGAAGACCTGGTCTTTGTCGAGGGCCATGAGGGCCTGTTCATTGACGATTTTAAGGCCTTCAAACTTATAGCCATCGCCCGACGGGGTCACGGCGGTAATGTTCCAATCGACCAATAATTTGTTCAAGGCCAATTTTTCGACCAAATTGCGGGTGCGACCGATCTCGGCCTGGAATTGGGTCAAAAATTCGATGGTCTTGTCCAAAGCCTCGGTATTTTCTTCTTTGTCGTTAAAGAAGGGTTCGCCGCTGCCCTTGCCGTAATCGGAATCGACGGCCACCAAACCTTGTTGGTTGGTGATAAAGGGGTAACGCCGAATAAAGGCCGGGACATAAAAATCCGGGTCCCATTTATTGTCTTTGATGAACAAATTATGGTCTTGCTTTAAACCCAGCAAAGCAATGGGTTGCACGACCTTGTCTTTGTCCTCGGCAAACAAAATCGGATAGCAACGCGCGGTTTCGGCAAATTCGACCGAAAGCAACGGAACCGTATGCAAATTCGCGGCAAACGAGACCGAGTCATCCGGCCCACGCAACCGCCAATCGGCGTGTTTCTTGCGGTCTAACGATTCAACATTGGTGTACATGATGATTATCCTCCAAAAAAACGATGTTTAGAAAAAAGCAAAAAGCACTTGGTGACAATAAATTATGGTTAAATAAACAAGCCGATTATTAAAACCACATTAATCGAGTCGAGGCCTTTCACAGTTAAAGCGGCCAACAGCGGCCCGCTTGGTTACAAAAAAATGAGCCATTCAATCAATAACCAAAAGGCATATAATCAATCTTCTGACTTTGGTCAATGATCTAATTAAAAAAATGTCACAAAATAATTTCAACCTTGTCAAAATAATCCAAAAAAACGGCGCAAATCCGCCCTTTCGCCTCAGCCATTCGCGGCATAGATTTTAATCAACCCGGCGATAAATTTTGGCGAGCTGGCCAAAATTTCATTAAATTGCGTCGCTGGGATAAAGATACAATTGGATAATTGCACCGCCCGCGCTTCGTGACGGCGGGGGCGGTTATGTACCACCTCTTGTTCCCCAAACACTTCGTCATGGGTCAGGGTGCGGTAATGAGTCCAACCCCTCCCATCGAATTGTCGCAATTCAACCGCCCCATCCAGGATGACAAAAAGCCCCTTCGCCGCATCGCCTGGACGATAAATAACTTGTTCCGTGTCAAAGGCAAAACGGCCTGCCCCCTCAATACGCAGTTTGGGCAGATCGAAATGCTGATCAACCCCATCGCGTACATCCGCGCCATGCGCATGATGCCGCTGGGTGCGAATCAACGCCCGCAGCAAACTCAGACCAAGCGGGGTGAGTTTTTGCATTTGCGCACGAAATATGGCCGCGTCAAACACCGCGCAGCTCACGCGACCAACAGCATGGGCTGAGGCCATACGCGGGGCGGGATCAAGCAAAGCCATCTCGCCCAAAATCGACCCGGCACCCAAAACCGCCAATTCACGCTCTTTGCCCAGGGCTGAATCCAATCGCGTCACCGACACCTGGCCGGACTCGATCAAATAAGCAACATCTCCACTCTCGCCTTGATGGAAAATAACCGCCCCTGGCGGGAATTCAGCAATTTGTTGCATCAGCTTGCCGCCCATTCATCACGGATATTAATAGCCTTCGCGTTCCATCCTTTTGCGTAATAATTTGCGATGACGCCGTACCGCCTCCGCCTTTTCACGCGCCCGCCTTTCTGAGGGTTTTTCAAAATTACGGCGCAATTTCATTTCACGGAATACACCTTCGCGTTGCATTTTCTTTTTCAGGGCGCGCAAGGCTTGGTCGACATTATTGTCACGAACGATAACGTGCACGGAATCTCCTCATTTCATAAAAATTCAGCCACAAGATTCACCGCGTCGGTCACGGCAACACACCGCGCAACCTTAACACGACGCGACCTCATACCATATTCTGGGACATCAGGAAAGCCCAAAACCGATCTCGTGACCTTTTAGCATGGGTTTTTCATACTGCAAAGAAAATTTTTCATCACGCTCCCAGCGCGGATAAAAACAGGCTAATTCCCACCACAATCACTATCGTCGGCGAGACCAAAGCCAGGGCAAATTTCATCGTGTTGTGGCGCGGTTCGCCACCCGATTTCTTTGCCCATCGGATCAATAAATTACGGGCAAAAACCGCAACCATGCCCAAAACCATCATGGTCACCGCCATGCCCACCCCAATCATGGCCACCAACAAACTGCCCAGCAGCAACATATTATTGGCAATCGAAAACAACAAAATAATAATCGCACCGGTACAGGGGACAAATCCCGCCACAATACTGATCAAATTGCCGCGCTCGGTCGGTTTGGCGGTCACCTGATCATGGTGGTGGTGGTGATCATGGGCGTGATCATGGTGGTGGTGCGGCGCGCTTGCTCGACCAAACCGGACGCGAAGCGCATCATACAGCAATAATATCCCCACCAAGATGACCGCCCCATACGAGACCAATTTCACCGCGGTCATGTCTTCAAAACTGATCGGGATAAAGGTGCGAATCATGCCGGCGATGATCAAAACCACAATCAAAGTGGCAAAGACATGGGTACCGGCAATGCGGATGCCAATCGATGCCCCGCGCCAAAATTTGGCATCGCCGCTGAGGAAATACGAGATCACCACCGCTTTGCCATGACCTGGCCCGATGGTGTGAAACACCCCATATAAAAACGCCACCCCCATCGCCACCCACCAGACATGCCAGAATTCGGAGCTGTTTTGATCGGATTTAAGATTGGACAGATTAAGATTAATCGCCTGGCTGAATTTGGCTTCGACCTCAGCAATCGCCCGCTTGACGGCAAAGAGCGGTTGCGTCCAGGCAGCGGTGACCGCATCCTGTGGCGGCGGCGCGGCATCATGCTGGGTCAAGCTGTTGTTCAGGCTTTTCCCCGTGCCGTTCGCCGTGCCGTTCGCCGTGCTGCTCCCAGGCGGCGGGGCGGCAAAGGGATCGGCGGCCAGGCCCGGATGGGTCAGATTAACTCCTAAAAACAAGAGCGTCATTGCCAAAAGAGCCGCGCATCGGCACTTTTGGCAAAAAAGTGATTTACTCAGCATTTCCTTAAACCACAAGATACATCGCCGAAAATTTTTCATCGAACTCTCCTGGTTTGGCACCAATCTGCCAAATTCACCGTGACTTTGCTTGCGCCAAAGCATCCAAAAAAACTTTGCTGTTATAGCGCATCATGCCCATATAATTCTCGGCGGGCAAGCCTGGCGGCGACAGCGCGTCGGAATAAAGCGGCGGCCCCACCACCGCCCCGGTTTCCCGCGCGATTTGCCGCATGATGCGCGGGTCCGAGATGTTCTCAACCAAAATCATCTTGATCTTCTCGCGCCGAATCTGCCCGATCAAAGCCGCCACCGCCGCCGCCGAGGCCTCGTTTTCAGTGGCGAAACCCAGGGGGGCCAGGAATGTCACGCCATAGGCCCGACCAAAATAACCAAACGCATCATGGCTGGTGATAATTTTTTTGACGGCTTGGGGCCAGGCGGCAAATATTTTCCCCAATTCCGCGTCAAGTTGCCGCAGTTGGGCGCGATATTGCCCCAAATTGGTTTGGTAATATGCCGCATGATCGGGGTCAAGTTTCACCAAAGCCTGGGCAATATCCTCGACATATAAAACGACATTTTTGGGGTCTTGCCAAGCATGGGGATCGGGGACATCCCCCTGGGAAACGTCCTGGGAGTCCCCATGGGAGTCCCCCTGGGCGGCATCATGGCCCTGGCCGTCGGCTTTGAAATACAAGGGTTTCACCCGCGCCGTCGCCACCAAGATATTCGGATTGGCTTTGGCATTTCGGGCCATTTGCGCGATTTGATTGTCAAACCCCAACCCATTTATGACCATCAACGCCGCCTGGCTCATCGCCACCGCATCGCTGGGGATGGGTTGATAGACATGGGTATCCCCGCCCGCGCCCACAATCGTGGTCACGGTGACGCGCTCGCCGCCAATTTGCTTGACCAGATCGGCCAGGATACTGAAACTGGCAACGACCTGGATTTTTTTGCCGCCATCGGCAGCCCAAGCCGGCACCTGGCTCCAGCCAAGTCCCACCACCAACAAGCCGATCAAACCAAGCTGACATAATTTCTTATTGAGACCAATCATGTTTGCATATCCTTATATATCCATATGTGTATATATATATGAGTTCCCTCACGCCCGCAAATGGTGGGGTTGCGGCAATTTGGGGCGGATGGCTCCAAAACGCCCCCCCAACAAGGTCAAGACATAAATCCCCCCCGCCACCAAGATAATCGCAGGCCCGGCCGGCAGGCCAAAATGAAACGAGATCAGCAAGCCCGCCCCACTGGCGAGCCCAGCAAAGACACTCGCCAAGCCAACCAACACCGATAAGGAGCGGCTGCAAAACCGCGCCGCCGTGGCCGGCAGCATAAGCAAGCCTATCGCCATGAGCGTCCCCAAAGTTTGAAACGATGCGACCAAAATCAACACCAACATGACCAGGAAAATCCCATGCCACCAACCGCCCCGCCCGCGCCAGGCGGCCATAAATTGCGGGTCAAAACATTCGGCCACCAGGGGACGCCAGATCACCGCCATCACCATCAAGGCCACGCTGGACAGGCTGGCAATTAACAGCAAAGCCGCGTGATCAACCCCCAAAATCGATCCGAACAACACCCGCAATAAATCCACATTATTGCCATGCCCCGCCACCAAAATGACTCCCACCGCCAGCGAAATGAGATAAAACGAGGCGAAACTGGCATCCTCGGCTGATTGGGTGAGACGGGCGGCCAAGCCCGACCCCAACGCCACCACCAAGCCCGATAAAAATCCCCCCAAACTCATGACCGGCAGCGACAACCCCGCCCATAAAAACCCCAAAGCCACACCAGGCAATATCCCATGCGACAGGGCATCGCCGACCAAACTCATGCGCCGGAGTACCAAAATCGACCCCAGCGGCCCCACCGCCAGCGACAAGGCCAGGCTTGCCACCAGAGCCGAACGCATAAAACCATAATCAATAAAGGGGGCGATCAAGGCGGTGTACAGCATCACAATGTTTTTTTCCTTTAAGAAGGTCAGAATAAGTCGAAAAAAATCTCTGACCCCTCCTTCCTGCTTAGGAAGGGGGGGATAGCGACGCTTAGGGCGAAGCCCTTAGCGGAGCTTGGGGG
>JASGCR010000158.1 GCA_030054015.1 Candidatus Symbiobacter sp.
CTTCCTAAGCAGGAAGGGGGGGTCAGAATCGGAATTCTTTAGGAAACGGGGTATACTATCCATAATTAACCTTAGTTCGGCTTTATTATCGCCGCCCTGGCGCGAATGCGGTTGCTGTAAGGGGGGGGCTTTTTTGCATAAATTCACATAAACCGTTTAAGTTTTCCATTTTTTCTGAATGAATTATGCGGCCTGGGGTGCGTTATCTGCCATTTCATGTTTTCGGCGTGATTTATGGTTTGCCAATTTTTGACCACCGGCTCTTTTTTGGTCCAGGTTGGTTGGCTGGTTGGGTGCCAGGCACATTTGGTCGTAATCCTGCATTTCTTGGTCATTGACCAAACCAAATTTGTGCATATTGCTGGCAAGTTCATGAATCGCCGCCCAATGGCTATCTTTGAATTTACGCATTATCCATCTCCTTATCGACAAGTTCAGTATACTCAAGTTCGGTAAAAAACTCGTATTGGACGTCAATTGGCTCCGCCCCAAGACGTTTGATCAAAACACGATATGCTCTTTTTTGAGCCTCCGCAAGATCATCGCTGTCACGTTTAGCCCATCCTTCCAAGAAAAGCGTGTAATTTTCGGCATGATAAAACAAAATCACGCGATAGCCTTGGCGTTTTCCCTGGCCGGGTCGTGACAGGCGTTGTTTATAAACTTTAATAGGTATCTCGCTGCCAATTTCGGATAAATCGGCGGTGACAATGCCGCGTGCGGTCTCGGCCACGACATCGCGGATGGTTTGGTCAGAAATCTTTTCCCTATGTTTAAATTTGGAAAATTCCTTGCTCAACCAAATCCGCATGATGTTACTCGTGATTGTTTGATTTTATTATATTACTCTCTGACATCGTTTGCAATAGATAAAATGGCACAGGCAGGGAACAAGCTAATCTCCGCAAGATTCTAGCCTCAGAATGGTAATTTTTTGGCGAAAAATTTCACCATAGGCGATGCCAAAACTAATTATATTCACGCCGCCCAGGTTGCATTATCGGCATTATCATGTTTTTGGCGCGATTTTACGGTCACCGATTTTTGATCGGTGCGTAATTTTCCACCCTTGTCTCCGGCCAAACATAATTCGTCATAACCGCGCATATCGTCGTCATTCAACTTGCCAGCATGATGCAGCATAGTTGCAAGTTCATGGATAGCAGCCCAGTGTGAGTCCTTAAATTTCTTCATTGGCAATCTCCTTAAAACCCTCACGGTTGAAATGATGATCACGAATTTCATCTGGCAGTTCGAAAAGCAACTCTGCCAACTGACGATACGCCCTTTTTTGCACTTCGGCAAGATCATCGCTGTCACGTTTAGCCCATCCTTCCAAGAAAACCGTGTAATTTTCGGCATGATAAAACAAAATCACCCGATAGCCTTGGCGTTTTCCTTGCCCAGGTCGTGACAGGCGTTGTTTATAAAGTTTGATCGGTATCTCGCTGCCAATTTCGGACAAATCGGCAGCGACAATGCCACGCGCCGTCTCGGAAACCAAATCCCGGATGATTTGGTCAGAAATTTTTTCTTTATGCTTAAATTTAGAAAATTCTTTACTCAGCCAAATCCGCATGACCTTACCCATGATTGTTTGATTTTCTTATATTACTCTCATATTAAGTTTGCAATAAATAAAATCGCACCCAGGTTGATTCAATTTTCTCAAAAACAAGACACCCCCCTTGCCAGGGTAAAAAAAAAACGATATGAAACCCGATCATGAAAAAATTTCTAAGCCATATTGAAAAAACCCTGCACGATATTGACCAGGCTGGCCTCACCAAGCGCGAGCGATTTATCACCGCGCCGCAATCGGGGCAAATTAGCGTTACCTCCGCCATTGGTGTAAACGCCCCGCCGCCGCGCAAGATGATTAATCTTTGTGCCAATAATTATCTGGGGCTGGCCAATCATCCCGACGTGATTGCCGCGGCGCATCGCGGGCTTGATGATTACGGTTTCGGCATGGCCTCGGTGCGGTTTATTTGCGGGGCGCAAACCATTCACCGCGAGTTAGAACAGGCGATTGCCGCGCATTTGGGCAAGGATGATGCGATTTTATTTGCCGCCTGTTTCGATGCCAATGGGGCGGTGTTTGAACCCTTGCTCGAAGAACAAGATGCGATTATTTCCGACAGTTTGAATCATGCCTCGATCATTGATGGGGTGCGGCTGTCCAAAGCCAAAAGATACCGCTTTGCCAACCGCGACATGAATGAATTGGAAACACGCTTGCGGGAAGCCGACAGCCAACAGGCGAGGTTTAAAATTATTGCCACCGATGGCGTGTTTTCGATGGATGGCACGATTGCGCCCTTGCCGGAAATATGCGACCTGGCAGATAAATATGGCGCAATGGTGATGGTGGATGATTGCCATGCCACGGGACATTTGGGGGCAGGGGGGCGCGGCACCCCAACCCTCACCGGTGCGGGAGCGCGGGTGACGATCGTGACCGGTACCCTGGGCAAAACCTTGGGCGGAGCGATGGGCGGATTCATTGCCGCGCCGCAACCGATTATTGATTTAATGCGGCAACGGGCGCGGCCATATTTATTTTCCAATTCGCTCGCCCCCGCCATTGTCACCGGTTCGATGAAAGCCCTCGAAATCGCCATCAAAGCGGATGATTTACGCGAAAAACTGGCGCATTTGACCAAAAAATTCCGCACCGGTTTGCAAAATGCCGGATTTAATTTACTGGCGGGTGAGACCCCGATTATTCCGGTCATGGTGGGCGATGCGCCCATGGCGCAATCTCTGGCGGCGGAATTGGATCGGTTGGGGATTTATGTGGCGGGATTTTTCTATCCGGTGGTGCCGCAAGGCCGGGCGCGGATTCGCACCCAAATGTCGGCTGCCCTTAACGAAAACGACATTGATACCGCCATTGCCGCCTTTACCGAGGCGGGCCGCAAACTTAAATTAATCTAATTTTGGAGAATAACATGAAAGCCTTGGTCAAAGCCAAATCCGCGCCCGGATTATGGATGCAGGAAACCCAAAACCCCACCATCGATGCCGATCAGGTGCTGATCAAAGTCCATAATACCGGCATTTGCGGCACCGATATTCATATTTATAATTGGGATGAATGGGCGCAGAAAACCATTCCGGTACCCATGACGATAGGCCATGAATTTGCCGGCGAAATTTTCGACATCGGCGGCAAGGTTAAAAACCTTAAAATCGGTCAACGGGTGAGTGCCGAAGGGCATATTATCGGAGCCAATAGCCGCGCCGCGCGTTCCGGCTGTTACCATCTTGATCCCGATACCAAGGGTACCGGCGTGAATCTCCCTGGGGCTTTTGCTGAATATATTGCCGTGCCGGCCTTTAACGTCATTCCCTTGCCCGAAGAGATCGAGGACGAATTGGGGGCGATATTAGACCCGCTCGGCAATGCGGTGCATACGGCTTTGTCGTTTGATTTGGTGGGGGAGGATGTGCTGGTGACCGGGGCCGGGCCGATTGGCATTATGGCGGCGGCCGTCGCACGCCATGTCGGAGCGCGGCATGTGGTCATCACCGATATGAATCCGGCGCGTTTGGCTCTGGCCGAGCGGGTGGTGGATTGCACTCCGGTCGACATCAGCCAACAAGACATTAAATCGGTGATGGCGCAATTGCGCATGACCGAGGGGTTTGATGTCGGCTTGGAGATGAGCGGTGCTCCCGCCGCCATGGATATGATGATCGATGTCATGGTCACTGGCGGCAAAATCGCCATTTTGGGCTTGCCGTCAAAGCCATTTGCGGTCGATTGGGGTAAAATTGTGTTCAAATTATTGACCATCAAGGGCATTTATGGCCGCGAAATGTTTGAAACCTGGTATAAAATGATCGCCATGCTGCAAAGCGGCCTCGATGTCCGCAAAGTCATCACTCACCGCCTGGCGGCCCAGGAGTTTGAGTTGGGATTCCAGACCATGAAAGCGGGCAATTCGGGTAAGATTGTGCTGGATTGGCGGTGATTGTAAAAGAGCGTCAAAAAAGGGAGCGTCATTACCCGACGCTCTTTTTTTGGGCGCATACAAAAATACTTGACAGATTCTTACAAAAATGGCCTAGTAATAAACGCTTAAGCCTTAAAATGCGGTAAAGAACCATTTACCCATTTTATCGTTAATGTTTGCAAACGGGAGAGTTAACATGAACCGGAACGACATCGTGCAAAAATTAAAATGGTCGGCGAGCGTCGCCTCGTGCGCCATTTTGATCTCGGCGAATTTGATGAGCGTGGCCCTGGCCGCGCCCATGACCAAAATCGGCAAGGGTGAGGGGCAAGTCAATATTGTCGCCTGGGCCGGCTATATTGAACGCGGCGAAACGGATAAAAATTACGACTGGGTGACCGGCTTTGAAAAAGACACCGGCTGCAAAGTCACCGTCAAAACCGCCGCCACTTCGGATGAAATGGTTACCTTAATGAATCAAGGTGGCTTTGATTTGGTGACGGCATCGGGCGATGCCTCGAACCGCTTGATCGCGGGCGGCAAAGTGCAACCCGTGAACCTGGACCTTATCCCCAACGCCAAATTGGTCGATAAACGCTTGCAAAATGCCCCCTGGTATACGGTGGGCAATAATGTTTATGGCGTACCCTATCAATGGGGTTGGAACGTGTTGATGTACAACACCAAAGTGTTCGGCAACAAAGCCCCCGACAGCTGGTCGGTGGTGTTTGAAGAACAAAATTTGCCCGATGGCAAATCCAATAAAGGCCGTGTCCAGGCCTATGACGGGCCGATTTACATTGCCGATGCCGCTTTGTATTTAATGACCAAAAATCCCGGCCTTGGCATTAAAAACCCCTATGAACTGAACCAAACGCAATATGATGCGGCGATTGCTTTGTTGAAACAACAACGCAAATTGGTCGGGCGTTATTGGCATGATGCGACGGTACAAGTCGAAGATTTCACCAATGAAGGCGTGGTTGCCTCAGGTTCCTGGTCATTTCAAGCCAATAGTTTGACCGGCAACAAAGTCCCGGTAGCGATTGTGGTTCCCAAAGAGGGTGCCACCGGCTGGGCCGATACCACCATGCTGCACAGCAAAGCCAAAAACCCCAATTGTGCCTATATGTGGATGAATCACTCGCTTCAACCCAAGGTGCAAATGGACGTGTCGGAATGGTTTGGCTCGGTGCCAGCCACCCCCGCCGCCTGTGACGGTGACCGCAAACAAGTTTGCGTCAATCAAGGCCTGAACGATTTCAATAAGATTTGGTTCTGGCGTACCTCGACCAAGGAATGCAAAACGCAAAATAATGCTTGCGTTCCCTATTCCAAATGGGTCGATGACTATATTGCCATTTTGGGCAAGAATTAGTGTCGATTCGCTGTACGGGTTATCTTAAGGATGGTCTGAATAAGTGCGGCAAATAATTCTGACCTCCCCTTCCCGTAGGGAGGGGAGGATAGTCGAGCTTGCTAGCTTGCTGGCTAGCGAGACTTGGTGGGGTTGGGCTTGTCGATTTAAAGAACCAACCCCACCAAGA
>JASGCR010000159.1:0-275 GCA_030054015.1 Candidatus Symbiobacter sp.
AAGCCAAGCGCGGCGACGCTCAGAATGACACTCCGACTACTTGTTCAGAGGTTCCCTAAGGAAGGTTTGAATAAGTCCTAAAAAAGAGAGCGTCAAAAAAGGGAGCGTCATTACCCGCCGCCTTATTCGTGGAACGAATAAGGCGAGTCGGGTAATCCCCCAGGAGTATTATTCCCCAAAACTCCTGGGGGATTCCCCGACGCGAAACATCCGTGTTACACAGATATTTCGGCGGGTAATGACGCTCTTTTTTTTGGCTCTAATCCTCCTGGGGG
>JASGCR010000159.1:375-5497 GCA_030054015.1 Candidatus Symbiobacter sp.
ATATTCCTTCTCGCATGATCCGTTTCACGGATCATGCGGCGGGTAATGACGCTCTCTTTTTGGCTCTAATCCTCCTGGGGGATATTCCTTCTCGCATGATCCGTTTCACGGATCATGCGGCGGGTAATGACGCTCTTTTTTTTGGCTCTATTCCTCAAATTTCCAGGTCAAGGAAATAGCCGCGTACGTAATATTCCGGCAGCATTAACCGCCCATTGCGGATTAATTTTTTCATTTGCTCGGGGGTAGGGACTTTGCCGCCCAAACGGCGCAACGGACGCAGGCGCGGCCTGGGGATATCGCTGAGCATATCGCCAGCCGCGACCAGGCGCGGTTCGTACCCATTGGGGTCGGAAATTCCGCCTAAACCCTTATTCGCCATTTTTGCCTGTCTTTTGCGGCATCGTGCCGCAATGGTTCGGAGTTTCCCAATAAGTCAAAAACGCTATGACCTCCCCACCTGCGGGGAGGGGAGGTCAAAAGACTTATGCCAAGCATCCTGAAATTGGCTTAAGGTTACGAACCGCTTTCGCCATAGATTTTTTCAGGAACATAGGCGGCGGGTTGGATATTCTCGTCCGAATCGCGCAAGGACGGCGCGGCCTCGCGCACCGCCGCACCCATCATGCCACCAGCCGTAACGGCGCGGGCGATGATGGGGGTCAAATCTTGCAATTCGATGTAGTTATCCGCTTGGCGGCGCAATTCATCGGCGATCATAGGCGGTGCCGAGCGAATGGTCGATACCACCGTGACGCGCTTGCCCTTATGCTGTACCGCCTCGACCAGACGGCGGAAATCGCCATCGCCAGAGAACAAGACGATATGGTCTAAATAAGGGGCCATTTCCATCACATCAATGGCCAGTTCAATATCCATATTGCCTTTGATTTTGCGGCGACCAAACGCGTCGGTGAATTCCTTGGTCGGTTTGGTGACCATGGTATAGCCATTATAATCCAGCCAATCGACCAGCGGGCGAATGGGGGAATAATCCTGGTCTTCGACCAAAGCCGTGTAATAAAAGGCGCGAATAAGATGGCCTTTTTGAGCAAAAACTTCTAACAAACGGCGATAATCTATGTCAAAATTAAGGGCGCGGGCGGCGGCATAAAGATTGGCGCCGTCAATGAACAGACCGACCCGCTCTTGGGCATAAATCGGCAGCTCATGAAATTTTTCACTTCGGTTGCGGGAGTCGATTGCCATGGTTAAATATTCCTTTCAGTTAAATCGAGGTTGCGATAAAAAGTTGCGCTCTGTCGCTTGATGCGGTTTAATCCCATCATAGTAACACGTCGCTAGGGATTTACACCGTACTCTGTTCGTCTAATGACACAAGCCGTATATTATGATACATATTTACCCTTATTTACCAACCCATGGCAAGCGAAAAAATGATATAACCGCGAAAAATATTATTCACTTAAGAATTGGCAAGAAAGGTACCGCCAAATATGTCTCGGTCTAATCAAAATGCGCTGGGGTCGTCTCTGGCCGAACCCGCCGCCGCCCATGAAGAAATCTATCTTGGCCTGGGAAGCAATCTAACCACCCCCAAGGCCACGCCGCGTCAATCGATCGAGGCCGCCCTTGATGCCATCGCCCAGGGGGGGGGCGTACAGGGCGGATTGGTCATAACCGAACGTTCACGCTTATATAAGTCTGCACCAATTCCGAAGACAAATCAACCCTATTTTAATAATATCGTCATTAAAATTCGTACCGATTTTTCGCCTCTGAAACTTTTGGGTTTTTTGCATGGTATCGAGGCGGCGATGGGACGCGTGCGCCAAATACGCAACGAAGCGCGGGTGATTGATTTAGACCTTTTGGTTTTTGGCGCGCGGCGCAGCCTGTGTCCCGACTGTATGCTTCCCCATCCCAGGCTCACGGAACGCGCCTTTGTGTTATATCCTTTGCGGGATATTGCGCCCGCCTGGAGCGATCCCATCAGCCAGAAATCCATCACCGAACTCATCGCCAATTTACCACCAGAACAAGAAATTCATGTGATAAATTAGCGACAAATTAAGGATGTGTCCTTTTATCTTCAAAAAAATTAGTGAAATTTATCCGATTGCAGCCTATGATGTCATCCGGCGTGGGGTGTCGCCAGGGTCAAATGCAGGCGGGCGGGCAAGTGCAAATGGGGCCGGGTAACCAGTGGGGTCATTTGGGTGGTAATATTATGGTGGTAGGGAATTTCCTTCGTTTATTTCATTTGCTTTGGCGTTGGGTGTTGGTGCCCCCGACGGCGAAGAATATTCGCCATGGGTTGGCGGGGTTGGCCGCCTTTATGCTCGTGGGGGCGGGTTGCGCCAGCCTTGACGGGGACAGCCTTGACGGGGCCAACCTTGACGGGGACAGTCTGGGGGGAAAAAATTCGCCCGTGGCGGCGGCGGCCTGGGTCGCCAAAGCCTGGGTATCAGAGGCCTGGGTATCAAAGGCCTGGGCCCAACCCCGCCACAAAAAAATTAAGGAGTTAGAGAATGCCAATGTCGAAAGATACAGCGACCCTGGGATGAATCGGGGCTTGGCCCAGATCATAGCCCTGGCGGAAAAAGGACAATTAAATCCATTTAACCGCAATAGTCTCGATGAAACCATCCGGAGAATTGCGCCGGATTTGGCGACGGTTGAGAACCGCGTGTTGATCCCGTATTTACAATGGGTCTATCTGACGCGGAAAAAAGTGATCCCCAAAATCTCTGAAATCGAGCAATTTGTTGCCGCTCACCCTTATTGGCCGCAACAAAATGTCTTGCGTGAACGGGCCGAAACCAGCATGGTGGCCAATGCCTCGGACGCGGATTTTCTGGCCTTTGCTGACGATCACCCGCCCGTCACCAAAGCCGGCATTTATCGGCTTATTCGCGCCGCGATGGAACGCGGTAAATCCGACCAGGCGGCCGAGGTGGCGCGACGGTTTTGGGTTTCAGCCGATTTTACCACCAATGAAGAATTGGCGTTTTTACAAAATTTCCAGTCGCTTTTAACCCCAGCCGATTTTGACCAAAGGATGGAGTATTTATTGTGGCGGCAAATGACGCGGGCGGCCTTTCGTGATCTTAAATTGGTCTCGCCTTTGACGCGGCAAGTCGCCAATATTCGTTTGCAACTCCAGGCGCAAAAACCTGATATTGACAAAATCATGGCGGGTTTGCCGAGTTCGGCCTATTCCGACGGGCTTAATTTTGACCGCATTAATTGGTATCGCCGCAAAGGCAACTTGCGCCAAGCCCGCGAAATTTTTGCCAATATGATGCCGCCCCCCCCGCATTTGGCGGATCGCTGGTGGGTGGCCCGCTATGCCATGGCGCGTTCGGCCTTAAGAGACGGCAAATATGACGAAGCCTATCGGCTTGTGAATGAGCATATGCTCAGCAAGAAAAGCGACGATTATGGCCAGGCCGAATTTTATGCCGGCTGGATTGCCTTGACCTTGCGCAAAGATGCCGAGACGGCGCGGCTGCATTTCCAAAATATCTATAGTGCCGCCACGGTGAGTTATTCCCGTGCGCGCGGGGCCTATTGGTTGGGGCGTACCGCCGAAATTCTTGGCAATAACAGTGATGCGGTGGCTTGGTATGGTCAGGCCGCGTCCTTTCCCATTAGTTTTTACGGGCAAATTGCCGCCGAACGTTTGCGCGATTTAGGTCATGCCGTACCCGATATTTCGGCCCAGGCCTCGCCCTATCCGCTCGATGCCCTGGAATTTAGGGCGAAATTGGGCCAGGTGGAGAATGCTGGGTTGACCAATCTCAGCAATAACAACGGCGATTATCCCCTGATCTTATTGGATGACCCGGAGGGCAAAAACCGAGGCAGAGACCAGGCCATGCCCATGAATGCCAGACTGGCCGCAACGCAGAACGAAATTACCCTGACGGTACGGCGTTTGCTGGCTTTGGGGGCGCGCGAACATGCCGAACCTCTGATCCATATTTTGGCAGAATTGGCGCAATCGCCGTCGGATATGGTGGAGGTAGGGGATTTGGCTTTGGCGAGCAAGCGGGCGGGCTTGGCGGTTTGGGTTGCGCGTAAGGCGCAAGCGCGTTTTGGCTCGACCCTTGAAACCACTGGCTATCCGGTTTTAGAAATTGCGCTGGAAAAGGGTGTCGAATCTGCCCTGATTCACTCGCTGATTCGCCAGGAAAGTTCGTTTTTGCCTCATGCCAAAAGCCGGGTGGGCGCGCGGGGTTTGATGCAATTAATGCCAGGTACGGCGAAAGACATGGCCAGGCAATTGCGGATTCCCTATGCACGGGCAAAATTGGTGGATGTTAATTTTAACTTGCGGTTGGGCGGCGCGTATTTGAAACAACTTTTGCAAACATATAAAGGGGATTATGTGCTGGCCGTCGCGGCCTATAATGCCGGGCCCTCACGGGTGAATGCCTGGCTGGACGAATTGGGCGACCCGCGCGAAACCCACCAGGATGTCGTGGCCTGGATTGAGCAAATTCCCTTTTCCGAGACCAGAATTTACGTTCAGCGTGTCCTAGAAGGTCTTAAGGTTTACCGCCGGTTGTTGCCGCCGCAAAATCAGCAAGTCAATCGGGATGGCTTGCCCTTTACGGTCTTGTCGCCAGCCACTTTGGCGGCCCCGCCCCCAGGCGATGCGTCCCGCGGGGATGCGACCCGCGGGGATGCGGCGGCATTCGATGCCGCCCGTGGGAAACCGATCTCCAAACCCGAGCTGGCGGCTCCCCCCACCCATGCGAAACCTGAGACCGCCCTTCCCACGTCCGAGGCCGAGGCACCGCCTCTGGCCCGGCCTGGCGATTCGCTTAACCCTAATCCCCATCAACCTAAATTATCGCCGCAACCCTTGAATAATGAGGAAGCATCGCGGGGCTTTGAAGCGGTCACGCCGTTGCCGCCGCCCATTTCCTCTCCCGCGGCTCTGGGGGCCAAACCGCTGCCGCCTTTGGATGCTTCCCGTCTTTGTGACCGCGATTGCCTGGACGCGCAAACCTTTGCTAACCTTAATAGTGAAAATTGATTTTGCGGCTGTGGGTGCGGAGATTCCTTTGGGAGGGTCGGAGTAAGTCGTAAAAACAGGAGCGTCATTACCCGCCGGACGGCAAGCGGATTGCCGCTTGCCGTCCGAGTCGGG
>JASGCR010000160.1:0-3675 GCA_030054015.1 Candidatus Symbiobacter sp.
TCTATCCCCCCCTTCCTAATCAGGAAGGGGGGGTCAGAGATTTTCTCGACTTATTTAGACCCTCCTAAAGGAAACCCCGAAAAAAATGTGACTCGCCGCCGCGCTCACACATTGGCGTACATATGGCGTTCTTTGCCGCCGCCGGGGTGGGTCACCGCCCCCTTTTCGGCGTCGCCCACGGTTTGGGCATAGCGCCACAAAGCCCCGGCGCCAAAATCGGATTCGCGGGGTTGCCAGGCCGCCCGCCGCGTCGCCAATTCGGCATCCGAAACATCCACCGAGATTTCGCCACTGGTGGCATCCAAGGTAATCACATCGCCGTCGCGTAACAAGGCAATCGGGCCGCCCACTGCCGCTTCGGGGCCGATATGACCGACACAAAACCCGCGCGTACCGCCGCTAAACCGACCATCGGTGATGAGGGCGACTTTCTCGCCGCGTCCCTGGCCGTATAATGCCGCCGTGGTGGACAGCATTTCACGCATACCGGGGCCGCCGCGTGGACCTTCATAGCGAATCACAATCACATCGCCATCATTTAGATTCTTCGCCTGCACCGCAGCAAAGGCATCTTCCTCGCAATCAAACACCCGCGCTTTGCCGACAAAACGCAGTTGCTTCATGCCGGCGACTTTGACAATCGCGCCTTGGGGGGCAAGATTGCCGGTCAACCCGACCACGCCGCCGCTGGGGGAAAAGGCATTTTTGACCGAGCGGATCACCGGTTGCGATTCGTCAAATTGTACATCCGCCAAATTCTCGGCAATGGTTTTGCCGGTAACGGTCATGCACTCGCCATGCAAATAGCCGCCATCGAGCAAGGCCTTCATCACCGCCATGACTCCCCCGGCCCGCCACATATCCACCGCGTTATATTTGCCGCCGGGTTTCAAATCGGCGAGATAGGGCGTGGCGCGGAAAATGCGGCATACTTCGTGGAGATCGAAATCAATGCCGGCTTCGTGGGCGAGGGCGGGGAGATGCAAGCCCGCATTGGTTGAACCGCCGGTCGCGGCCACCACCATCGCGGCATTTTCCAAGGATTTGCGGGTGACAATATCGCGCGGGCGGATGTTGCGGCGCAGCAATTCCATCACCGCCATCCCCGATTTTACCGCCCATTGATCCCGCGATTCCAACGGGGCCGGGGTTCCGGCTGAACCGGGCAAAGCCAGGCCTATCGCTTCCGACACACAGGCCATCGTATTCGCAGTATATTGCCCGCCGCATGATCCGGCCGAGGGGCAGGCGACTTGTTCCAAGGCGGTTAAATCATCCGGCGAAATTTTCCCGGCGGCATATTGCCCGACCGCTTCGAACACATCGACCACCGTGACATCGCGGCCTTTGAACACGCCGGGCAGAATCGATCCGCCATACATAAACACCGATGGCACATTCAACCGCACCATCGCCATCATTAATCCGGGCAAGGATTTATCACAGCCCGCCAGCCCCACCAAGGCATCATAACAATGCCCACGCACCGTCAATTCCACCGAATCGGCGATAACCTCGCGGCTGACCAAGGATGATTTCATGCCTTGGTGACCCATCGCAATCCCATCGGTCACAGTGATGGTGGTAAATTCACGCGGCATCCCCCCCGCCGCATTGACACCGCGCTTGACCGCCTGGGCTTGGCGACCCAGGGCGATGTTACAGGGGGCGGCTTCGTTCCAGGTGGTGGCGACACCAATAAAGGGGCGCGAGATTTCTTCGCTGGTCAGTCCCATCGCGTAATAATAGGATCGGTGCGGCGCACGCTCTGGCCCATGCGAAACATGGCGGCTGGGCAATTTGGTTTTGTCGAATTTTTTTTCGTTTGATTTTGCACTGGACATGATGGCACCTGGAGTTATGATAAGGAAGCGGGGGGATTATGCTAAGGAAGCGGGATTTTGTTGGGGAAGCTCAGGATAAGCAGCGAATCAATTTATTTCCAAAAGACGACTGATCGATTATATCATTATCTCACCCAATCAGGTCAACAGGCTTTTAGACAGTTCACGCCATGCCAAATTTAGCCGAATATGCCGTAAATTGGCAAAATGACCGCGAGCTTAAGGCGCGGGCTTTTCCTGAAATTGAATTTGGCGGTGCGGGGGGGAGGAAACGCGAATTTCTCCGCAGCCCGTTCCAACATGATCGTGACCGCATCATTCACAGCAATGGCTTTCGCTGTTTGATGTTTAAGACCCAGGTTTTCGTCTTTCTTCAGCCCACGACCGAAAATTTCCGTACCCGCCTGACCCACACGATTGAGGTAGCGCAAATGGCCAGGTCACTGGCGCGGGCTATGCGGGTCGATGAAGATTTGACCGAGGCGATTGCTCTGGCCCATGATTTGGGGCATCCGCCCTTTGGCCATGCTGGCGAGCGGGCGTTGCATGAGGTTTTGTCCGACCAAGGCGGGTTCGACCATAATGTCCAGAGTTTTCGCTGTGTCACCCAATTGGAACGGCGCTATTTGGGGTTTGACGGCTTGAACCTCACCCGCGCGAGTCTAGAGGGGATCGTCAAACATAATGGGCGTTTGGATGCGGCGGCGGTGCCAGCCGCCATTGCTGGCTTTATCGACAAATTTTCCCTTAATTTGTCGACGCAACCAAGTATCGAGGCACAAATCGCCGGCATTGCCGATGATTTGGCCTATAATGCCCATGATTTGGACGATGGGATGCGGGCCGGGCTGTTTGGTTTGGATGAAATTTCCGCAATCCCGTTATTGGGCGAGATTATGCTGGGCGTACGCCGCGATTATGTCAATCCGCCCGTGGCGCGGTGGCAAGCCGAGGTGATTCGCCGCTTTATTAATCTGTCTTTGCGGGATGTTATGGTCACGAGTTTGGACAATTTGGCCGCGTTGGCACCCAAAGATATAACCGCCATCGCCGCCGCCCCGGGTTTGGTGGTGGCGCAAGGGGAAAATATGGCCGCAACGCATCGGCTGTTAAAAAAATTCTTGCGCGAAAATATGTATCAACACGAAAAAATAGTGTTTGAGACCAGGCGCGGCGCGGCGCATTTACAGGAATTATTTAAGCTTTATCAGGCGGCCCCGGCGCAATTGCCGAGTTCCTGGTACGATATATTTCTGGCAGCCCCATCGCCGCGCAAACAAAACCGCGTGATTGCCGATTTCATCGCCACCGGCAATATTCCCGCGATTCCTGCGCCGGATTTTTTGCCAACTTAATGCCCCCACGGTAATGGGGCGGGGTTCAAAGCTGAGACATTTTGGGCATGATTTTCGGGTATGCTGGGGACAATGATTCACTTGACTCCGCGAAAAAAACTATTAAATTGGGAGTCGGCTGGTGGACGAATATTGGCCATGTGCCATTTTGGGATGTTGGGTTATGCCCGACTAGCCCGTTATCCACCAGCCACCTTTGATCATTTGATTGGGTTGTTCTTTTTTCACATTTCACATTGACGGCAGAATTCCTGGGGGTTGATCGGGTGTTTCGGGGCATTGCCCAGGGAAACCTCTGTCCACCAGTTTCCCCATAAAAAAATTCTTGACATTTTGTGACAGGCTGTTACTTTGTCAGTACTGGTGGATGAAATTCGACTTCATGCCGGGTGTTTCGGGGCTTTGCTCAGCGAAACCTATATCCACCAGTTTCCCCATAAAAAAATTCTTGACATTTTGTGACAGGCTGTTACTTT
>JASGCR010000160.1:3775-5428 GCA_030054015.1 Candidatus Symbiobacter sp.
GTCGGTACTGGTGGATGAATTTCGGCCCATTGCCGGGTGTTTCGGGGCGTTGCTCAGCGAAACCTATATCCACCAGTTTCCCCATAAAAAAATCCTTGACTGAATGAAATGGCGATATTAATATAATATCGGGACTGGTGGAAGAAATTCGGCTCCATGCCGTGTAGGTTAAATTGATTATTTCAAATTAATCTGTTATCCACCAGTACCCCTCTAAGGAATCACCAGAAATTGTGTGGGTATTTTTCAGCGAATTTATCTGTCCTGTTTTTTAAATCACTCAAGCTAGGCATTGGCGTTGAGTGATTGTAACTTAGCTGATAACCAAATTTTATATTCGAATCCTTTCCCTCGATGGGGTTCTCGTAAACGCTTGATTTTTCCCAAATAGATCGAAGGTGCATACTTTCGTATTTGTAATAATATCTCTGTAATGCCCACAAACAATAATCAACAATTTGCAATCCAATTTCATTATATGATGGCATGATCAAAACATTAAACTTACGTGAATGTAGACTATATCTTTTGATTAATTCTGGACGTGGATTATTAATTATATCTATGAATATTTGGTCATGATTCGACGTACCACCATCAGCAATAATTACATCTTGAATTTTTTTAGAAATCCCAAAAGTATATTTTTCTTTTCTGGCATAATGCGATATATTCGTAAGGGTGTAATTGTATAAAACATTCTTATTGTAAACATAATTCGGGTTTACGATTTGAGAAGCTAAAATAAAATGAAATAATTCACGCATATCAACGATTTGAGCAATAAACTCAAAATCCAATCCTTTTATAACTTCAAAAACTTTTGCGCGAACATTTTGATGGTCGTTGGTGGCGTGAAAATATTTAAATGTTTTCATTTCATTTGGGCGAAATGATTTTAGGGATGAAAAATAGGGGTCAGCGATCATTGATTGGCGCAATGCAACCAGTGAATTATATGCTGATTTATGGTCTTTAAGAAAAACCATTCCCAGCATAAAAAAATGATTATTTTCTCCCTTTTTAAATAAAATATTGCGACCGTGTCGGTCAAAAATTACCCCATCGCCGGATTCATCGATAAAAAATTTGCCCATAATGCCGCGCCATGCTTTTGGTTAATTCCAGGTTGCATGATTACCGCAAAATTATTTCTTATGTCAATCTTTGATATTGACGCGACTTAGAGCCTGATTCAAAATCAAGAGTCATAATATGAATTCTAAGTTGCGTCTGATCCCCCGCCAATGTCTTACGACATTGGCGGGGGACAGGCTCCCGCCGCCTCGTTTACGAGGACGGTGCGGGGTATCCAGCTTGCTCGAAATGACTATTTCGAGCAAAAAATTCAACTTCTGACGCGCAGACGCGCGTCATAGATGGATTCCCTTCTCGCTTGCTAACGCAAGCGGCGGGTGAAGACGCACTAAACTCAACTTTTAATAATTATCGCACAGGCTCTTACTACCCCTCAATTGCGCAAATTATTCAGGCCTTTTCCGCCGCGCCGACTAAAGAGCGTCATTACCCGCAGATTTTTGCCGCGAAGCGGCATAAATATGTCGGGTAATCCCCCAGGAAGATTATTCTCCAAAACGCCTGGGGGATTACCCGACTCGAAATATCCGTGTTCCACGGATATTTCGGCGGGTA
>JASGCR010000161.1 GCA_030054015.1 Candidatus Symbiobacter sp.
AATGCCCTGCACCAACCCCCCCAAGAAAAGCTATGAATTTTTTTACAAAAAATTCCAGCTTTTCTATCCCCCCCTTCCTAAGCAGGAAGGGGGGGTCAGTGACTTTTTCGACTTAATCAGACCTTCCCTAAGGAAAGTCTAAATAAATCTCTAACCTCCTCCATTCCCGCCGCGCCTGCTTGGGCGCGGCGGGAATGGAGGGAACTTTTCGACTTATTCAGACTCCAATAGGAATCACCCCACCCGCCCTAGAAATTGAACTGGGAAATATTCCCCTTGTTAAAGACAAAGGGCGAGCCGAGCAAGATTTCCGAACCGTTAATCACTTGCAATTCGCCCAATTTCCCGGCTTTGACCGATTTGTCACCGGCTTTCAGGGTGCCGTCGCTCACCGCCCGCAACACGTACATGGCGGCGTAGCCCAAATCGACCGGATTCCACAGCACCACCGATTTGACGCAATCTTTGTCAACATAGGGTTTCATGGCATTGGGTGTCGCCAGGCCCACCACGGCAACCGACCCGCATTTTTTGGCTTGGGTCACCGCTTCGGCTGAGGCCGGGGTGGCGACCGAGGTCATGCCAAAAATGCCCTTTAATTTGCTGCCATGTTTGTTGATCAAACTGGTGGCTTGGTTAAAGGACAAAGTATTGTCTTCTTGGGCTTCGACGGTTTCCAAAAAGGTCATTTTGGGATGGCATTTGGCGGCATAGGCCGACATTTCGGCGATCCAGCGGGCTTGGTTGGGTGTGGTAAAGGTCGATGTCACAATGGCGATCCCCGCATCGGTGCCGGCTTCTTTGGCCATGTTGTCGACCAAGGCCTTGGCAATGCCGTTAAATTGCGCTTGATTGACGAACCATTGCCGCGCATCGGGGGTGGAATTGGCATCATAACCGACGACGTTAATCCCCTTGGCCAGGGCTTTCTTCAAGACCGAGGCAATCGCCACCGGATCATTGGCGGCAAACAAAATCCCGTCCACGCCCGATGTGATGTAATTATCGATAAAGGTGATTTGTTCATCGATATTGGCCTTGGTCGGACCATCGGTTTTGGCATCGACCGTGCCGAGTTCCTTGGCCGCATCGGCGATGCCTTTTGATGTCGCGTCAAAATAGCCAATGCCGATCAATTTTGGCACATCGACCACTTTGATTTTTTTGCCCTTGCGGTTGGGGGCGTTCATGGCCATGCCGCCATCATAGGGCCTCGCCGCCGCCGCCATCGCTTTGCCATCGCAAGCGAGCGGGTTGGTGGCCTGGTCATCCCCGCCCATCCAACTGGCGGCATGACTCGTTCCAAGGGTGACAGGGGCCAGCACCGCAAGTGCCACCGCCGCCAAAAATGTTTGTTTAAGCATAACGCATCCTCTCCAAGATTAATAAGGTTTTGCAACTTCTTTGGGTTCATTGAAAGCAAATTTAACGATGGCGACCCCAGACCACCTAGGCAAACCCCCGAAAAAACCTAGGCGACCCCCTAACCATCGTCATGGCGTTTGAACAGATTGCTGAGAATGATGGTACCCATCAGCACCAAACCAATCACCATGATGGTGCCATCGCCCTTTACCCCGGCCAGCGACAGCCCATTTTTAAGCGATTGGATCAATGCCAATCCCAACAACGTGCCAATAATTGATCCGCGCCCGCCAAAAATGCTGACGCCACCCAGCACCACGGCGGTAATCACGTCAAGCTCCAGACCACTGCCCATGTCAGAGCGGGTGGTGGAAACGCGCGAGACAAAAACCACCGCCGCCAATCCGGCCAGCAAACCAGTTGCGGTATAGATTAACACTATCGTGCGGTTAATTAAAATACCAGAAAAACGTGCCGCCACCGGATTGGCCCCGGTGGCATAAACCGCGCGACCAAAAGGCGTGACATGCAGGATAAAGGCCGCCGCCAGGGCCAGAAACCCAAACAGCCATAATTGCACCGGCACGCCATAAAAATCGCTTTGTCCCAGCACGTAGAACCATTCGGGATAGCCGCGCACCGAACGCGCCTCGCTAATGCCCTCGGCCAGGCCACGATAGAGGGCGAGGCCGGCAATCGTCGTGATCAAAGGCGGCACCCGAAACCTGGTGATCATAATGCCATTGGCCAGGCCTGCCAGCCCGCCTACCCCCACCGCCATCACCATCGCCAGCGGCAAAGGCAGCCCCAGATTCTTCCACAACACGCCAAGACATATGGCCGCCAGGCCCAAGATCGACCCCACCGACAGATCAATCCCGGCGGTGATCATGATAAAACTCATGCCGAGGGCGATAATGCCCACTTCGGCCATTAATCGCCCCTGGTTCAACAAATTTTCAACCGTCAAAAAGCGATCCGATTGCGTCGATAAAACGAACAGGCAAACCACCAATATCACCGCCAAGATGGTTTCATGGCGCAGCCAGGACTTAAAATTGATGCGCAGGGGAAGGGAATGAGTCATGTCATCCTTCCTCGCGTCGATGTCGGCGGGTAATATCGATCAAAACCGTGACCAAGATCAATGTCCCCAACACCGCCCGCAGCCAATAAGCCGACACATTCAAAAACACCAAAGCCGACCCGATACAGGCAAATAATATCGCCGCCAGGCTTGCGCCAATCACCGTGCCGGTACCGCCCAGAATCGACACGCCGCCAATCACCGCGGCGGTTATAATGGTTAATTCCAAATTGGGTGGCACGGTCGATTGAATGACTTGCAATTGGGTGGCAAACAACACCGCCGCCAGGCCCGCCAACAGCCCATGCAGGGCAAAGGCCAGAACACACACGCGCTTGGGGTTGAGGCCGGCGGCGCGGGCGGCTTCCGGGTTGCCGCCCACCGCATAAAGGCTGCGGCCAGTGGCGGTATAATGCAGCCACAAAGCCGTGATAGCGGTTAAGACCACCATGAACCAAATCGGGGCCGGGATGCCGAGCCAGCGTTGCTGAGCGATAAAAAAACCGCTCGGCAAATCGGTGATCCATTGCCCGCCGGTCACGCTTATGAGGCCGCCTTTGAGAATCGACAACATCCCCAACGTCACGACAATGGACGGAATGCGCAGATACGCCACCACCCAACCAACCAGCCCGTTAATCCCCGCCCCCACCAGCACCGGCAGCAGCCAGGCCAGCCAGATGGGTACCCCATTCACCGCCAAACTGCCCGACAGGGTCGCCAATACCCCAATCAGCGACCCCACCGACACGTCAATATGACCGGTAATGATCACCAATGACATGCCAATCGCCGCCACAGCAATAAAGCCATTGCCGGAAAAGACGCTGACCAAATTGGATTCGTTAAAGAAATTCTCGTTATAAAGACCCACCGTGATGCATAAAATGATGATGCAGCCCAGCACCACCAATTCCTGGCGATAGGTTTGAAGGCGATGGTGCCAGGGTTGAAACCAGGGTCGATTCCATGGTTCAACGCGGGACAGCGACAGATCAGACGTGCGGGTTCTGGTCATGCGGCCTCCCCCGCCGGTTGGAGGGCGGTCGCGCCGGTAGCACCGGTCGCACCGGTCGCACCGGTCGCGGCGGCGGTCATGGCGGCACCCAGTTTTTCCGGCGTGGCCTCGCTGCGGGCAAATTCCCCGACCATTGCCCCGTCTTTCATCACCAAGATGCGGTCGCTCATCCCCAATATTTCCGGCAATTCCGATGAAATCATCAGTACCGCCATGCCTTGCCCCGCCAATTTGGACATGAGGGCGTGAATCTCGGATTTGGCTCCGACATCAATGCCGCGGGTGGGTTCGTCCATGATCAAAATGCGCGGGGTGGTGGCGAGCCATTTGGCCAGCACAACTTTTTGTTGGTTGCCGCCAGAGAGTTGCCGCACCATTTGATCCGGGCCGCGCCCGCGAATGGCCAGGCTTTTGATATAATCAACCGCCAGGCTATGTTCGCGGCGGCGATTAACCATGAAATATCGACTCATCCGCGCCAAAATCGCCAAGACGATGTTTTCGGCCAGATTCTGCATTTTGATCAGGCCTTGCAGCCCACGATCTTCGGGGACATAGGCAATGCCCAAATCGCGGGCCTGGGCCGGGCTGGTGATGGTAACCGCTTTGCCGTCGAGTTTAATCTCGCCGCCGCGCGCCGGGGTCACGCCAAAAATGGTTTGCGCCAGTTCCGACCGCCCCGCTCCCACCAAACCGGCAATGCCAAGAATTTCGCCTTCATGCAGGGTAAAGGAAATATCGCGCACCCGCGCGCCGCGCGACAAATGCGTGACCTCTAACACCGGGCGGCCTATGGCAATATTTTGTTTGGGATAAAGTTGATCAATATCGCGGCCCACCATCATCGCCACCAGGCTTTTTTGATTCAGCGCGGCAATGGAGTGGGTGCCAACATAGCTGCCATCGCGCAGCACCGTCACCCGATCCGCCAAGGCAAAGATTTCCGGCAATTTATGACTGACATAGACAATGCCAACCCCGCGTTCACGCAACCGCCGCACGATGCGCAATAAATGTTGGACATCCGCCTCGGCCAGGGATGCGGTCGGCTCGTCCATAATCACCACCCGCGCTTGCTGCGACAAAGCCTTGGCGATTTCGACGCGCTGGCGGTTGGCGACCGATAATGTCCCCAATTTGGTGTCGGGGTCGAGGTGGCTGCTGTCTAATTCCGCCAATATCCGCCGTGATTCTTGCCGCATTTTGCGCCAGTCAATGCCGCCCCAGCTACGCCCACTGGGGCGGCGCGGCGCATGTCCCAAAAAAATATTTTCGGCCACCGTGAGTTCGGGGAACAAGGATAATTCTTGGTACACTATGGCGATGCCGTGGTCGCTGGCATGTTTGGGCGACTGGATTTCAACGCGCTGTCCCGCCACCTCGATGTGGCCCTGGTCGGGTCGGTGCAGGCCGCCCATAATTTTGATTAGGGTGGATTTGCCCGCCCCATTTTCGCCCAGCAAAGCATGAACCTCGCCCGCGCCCACCTCGAACGCCACGTCGCGCAGCACGGGTACGCCAGCAAAAGCTTTGCTTATCCCCGACATGGATAATAACGGCATCATGGGCAGGTCATTCCCTCGATAGGCATTTTTTCACGCTTCAACCCTTTAAGGGTGAATGCATTATGACCAGAGTTTCACTATTTTTGCCGTGTGTCAATGTTAATTTTTTGACCTTCCCCCGGCGCGTCGGGGATGACGACGCTCTTCCTTTTAAGTATTGAGGGATGTTAAGGTTAAATTTCAGGCTTCCCCCTTCCCTAAGGAAAAGCTGAGTAAGCAGCGAAAGTCACTGACCCCCCCTTCCTGCTTAGGAAGGGGGGGATAGAAAAGCTTAGAATTTTTGTAAAAAATTCAAGCTTTTCTTGGGGGGGTTGGTGCAAGATATTGATTCTAATTAGATTTTTACCATCACCAACCCCCCCGACCGAAGCTAGGCGGCAAGCCGC
>JASGCR010000162.1 GCA_030054015.1 Candidatus Symbiobacter sp.
CCGTGAATAACGGACAGCGCGAGTTGGGTAATCCCCCAGGAGTATTATTCCCCAATACTCCTGGGGGATTACCCGACTCAGCCTGCAAGCGGATTCCCGCTTGCAGGCTGGCGGGTAATGACGCTCCCTTTTTTGCCGCTCACTAGCTGCGCGGCGGCGGGTAATGACGCTCCCTTTTTTGCCGCTCACTAGCTGCGCGGCGGCAAGAGAAAGCGTCATCATAAAATTGAATGGAATGGTGCGGGCGAGAGGACTTGAACCCCCACGGCTTGCGGCCACTGGAACCTAAATCCAGCGTGTCTACCAATTCCACCACGCCCGCAACGGCCTGATAATGGCAGAGTATCGCTCAAGGTCAATCTAAATTTTTCTGATAAGCATCGGCGGGCTTAACCCGCGACTTGATAAAGATCGGCGAAACGGGTGAGCGATAAGACGCGTTTTTCTTCACGATAGCGGGTACCGCTGGGCAAGCGCATTTCAAGGCGAAAATGGACATGAGGGATGCCAAGGGGATCGGGGACGACCGATAAGACATGGGCGGTATTAATGAGTCGCCCGCCGGTGCGTTCGCGGTAGGTGAAACCAGGCGCGATCTGGCTCACAATTTGTTGTTCAGTCATGGCCTAAATCCCATAAAATAACCCCTCATGACGGCATCATCCGAAGCGAATGCCTGCCATCATTGGACACCCTAAACCGCCATTTTGCCTTGCGGCATCATGGCGTTGGTTGGAAATCATATCGTGATAATCCTCTGGCATGGCATGACGATTTCATAGATTGTCCCCACAAGCCGGGCCTGGGCCAATCGCTTTCGATCATGGTGAACCAAAATGATTAGTTTAAGAATATCTCATAACTTATAAGAATGCAAAGATTTTTTTGGGATTTATCAAATTTTTTTTACCCCCATAGGCGTTGATTATACCGCAAAAGGTGAATGAAACAAAATTTATCCCGCATCGCGGTAAATATGGGCGGCAATGTCTTCGGCGATCAAATTGGTTGCGCTGACTTGGTCAAACCGCCAGGCCGCCAGGCCATGCGCAAACACCGAAGCCGCCGCCGCCGCCCAGGCGGGCATTTGCGCCGCCAACCTGGCCGCAACCAGTCCCGCCAAGACATCACCACTGCCCGCGGTGGCAAGGCTGTGCGGGGCATTGTGATTGATAAAGGCGGTACCCTCCGGCGTGGCGATGACGCTGTCGCGGCCTTTGTGAATGATCACGGCACCGAGCCAGGCCGCGCCCTCACGGGTTTTGCGCAATTTATCGTCGCTGGCGGCGATCGTGGCGGGGATTATCGCCTGAAATTCCTGGGCATGGGGGGTGAGAATGGGGTTCTGTGCCTGGGGCGAGCGGGATTTTATCGCCTGGCGCAACATCTCGCTGTGACCGGCAAAGGCCGTAATCGCCCCAGCATCGAGAATAACCGGCTTGTCGGTTGCCAGGGCGGCCAGCACATCCAGGCGCGTGGCATCATCCGGTGCATTGCCCGGCCCCAATAACAAAGCCGCATAGCGTTTTAAGTGCGGCGGCGTTAATTCGTGCCGCCATTCGCCCCAAGCCAGGGGCTGTAAAATAACCCCGGCTTCGGTTTGGACATATTCGCCCATTTTTGCCATCGGCACCGCAATCGTCACCATTCCGGCCCCCTGGCGACGCGCGGCATTGGCGGCCAGGCGGGCGGCTCCGCTCATGCTGCCGCCGCGAATCAGCACCTGGCCGCGTTGGTATTTATGCTGGTCGTTGCGGCTGTGGGGCAGGGCATCCCGCCACAAATCCGGGTGATTGACATAGGTGCGGGGAATATTTTGGGTCGCATGTTTGAATGTTTCACAATTAAATATGTTGTCTTTTATGCCAATATCGCGGCAAAAAATTTCGCCGCATAAATCGCGGCCTGGCATTAATAAATGCGCGGGTTTAAGGCGGCAAAATGTCACAGTGACAGTGACTTGCGCCGCCATTCCTAGTCCATGGCCTAAAACCTGGCCCGAATCGCCGTGCAAGCCGCTCGGCACATCAACCGCCAAGCGGGGCGTGGTCTGGTGTTGCATCATGGTGATCAAATGCGCGGCCTGGGGCGATTCCTCCGGCGTGATGGGTCGGTTTAATCCGGCCCCAAACAGCGCATCCACCACCAGGCCGGCGCGGTTAAATTCTGCCGCAATTGCCTGGCGGTCAAATTCTTGCGCCGGGTCGGATGATAGCGTGATTTCGCTCACCTCCCACCCGGCCTGGCGCAAATATCGGGCGGCGACGCGGCCATCATCGCCATTATGCCCCGGCCCCGCCAGTACCAAAACTGGCCGTTTGCTCCAGCGCAAGCGAATGGTGTCGGCCACCAGGCGACCGGCCTGGTCAATCAAATTTGCCAGGGAAATCCCCGATGCTATGGCGGCCTGGTCGCTGGCGGCATGTTCGTGCAATGAGAGGATGCGATGTTTCAACTGGGGATCGGTGGCATGATTTTGCCCATGTGCAATCATAATTTTTTTACCTTAACGCGGTAAAGTAAGACTCCGTACCAACCTTAGCAAAATGGGCTAAAGAGATCATGCTTAAATCCGACCAAAAAATCATGATCGTCGAAGATGATCCGGTCCTGGCCGAGGATGTCACGATGATTTTAACCAATCTGGGCTGTACCAGGTGGCTGCATTGCGCCAATCCGGTCGAGGCCGAGCGGGAATTAGCCGGTTTTGCCCCGGATTTGGTCTTGCTCGACCTGAATTTTCCCAATCATGGCGGGGCCAGGCCGGCCTTAGCCGGCCTCAGCTTTGCGCAATTTTTGCAAGACCAGGCCGGGGTCAATTTTGTGATTATGTCGGCGCATTTAAGTGATAAAGATGCCGCCCAATTATTGCCGCTGACGCGCTGCAAAGGGATGCTGGTGAAACCCTTTCACCCCAGCAATTTGCAAGAAATGGTCGCCGCGGCAACGAACCCGTTCTGAGTCGTAATTCGCCGACTTTGTCATGTCTGCAATCTAGAGTGCATCATCCAATTATATTTGTTATAAAGCCGTCGGAATCATCCCATCCCAAGGCTTAAATAATGACCGCGGTAAAATTCGCCGATTATGTCGATCAGGCCCCAAAAATTCAGACTAAAGGCGTGATTTACCCGCTCGGTACCTTAAAACAAAATTGGATTGACAGCTTAAAACATTATGGGATCGAGATTGAATCGCCCCAAATCGCCGTGCGCGATCAAGACATCGCCCATACATTCCGTGATGCCAAGAAACCCAAAGATGGGGACAAAACGAAAAACACATTGTTGCCCAAAGATTGGTATAAAAATCTGCCGCACCATTTACTGCACCACCCCGACGCGGTATTGCTGGACACCACCCACCCCGAAGGCGCATCTTTGTTGTTGATTTATAAAGGTGGAGATAAAGCGCGTAAATTGGTGGTGCGATTGAATTATACCGTGCGCAAGCGGGGGGTAATGAATATTGTTGAGACAGGAAGGCTTATTAACGTTGAAAAGTCAGGCATAGCCAAAAAGATAGGCCTAGGGTACGAATTGATAGAAGGAACCCTCTGATGACGGGTCAGACTCGAACTGACATCGGACGTGATAGATGTTAATCTAACAGCGGCAACCTTACCCATCGGAATACACGCCATCAGAGGCATTTTTATTATGGTTTTTTTGCCAAAAATTGCAAGCGGAAAATTTGGATTGGGGGAACCCTCTGATGACGGGTTAGACTCGAACTGAGATCAGCCAGATGCCTTATGCACCCTGCAACCCTAGAGCCGATTCAAATTAATTTTCGCACAGTCTCTTAGGTTTTTACCGCCTGTTTTTCTTGCTCGGCGATTTCTTTGGCTTTGGCCTCAACCAGGCCGACAATATGGTCGATAATGTTTTGGTCTTTCAAGCGATGGGCGGGAACGCCGCCAATATACAGCTGATGGGTGTGATTGCCGCCGCCGGTAAAGCCAATGTCGGTTTCGCGGGCTTCGCCGGGGCCATTCACGACGCAGCCAATGACCGACAGGCTCATCGGAGTGTGTATATGGGCGAGCCGCTGCTCTAACGCCGCCACGGTTTCAATCACATTGAAATTTTGCCGCGCACAAGACGGGCAGGAAATGATATTCACGCCGCGATGACGCAGCCCCAAAGATTTCAACATCTCAAACCCGACGCGGATTTCCTCGACCGGATCGGCGGACAGCGACACGCGGATGGTATCGCCAATCCCCGCCCACAGCAACATCCCCATGCCAATCGAAGATTTCACCGTGCCGGTACGCAAGCCGCCCGCCTCGGTTATGCCGATATGGAGGGGATAGTCGCACACATCCGCCAAGCCTTGATAAGCCGCCACCGCCAAAAATACGTCAGATGCCTTGACACTGATCTTAAATTCAAAAAAATCATTATCTTCGAGGATTTTAATATGGTGCTGCGCCGATTCGATCATGGCTTCGGGGCAGGGCTCGCCGTATTTTTCCATCAGATTTTTTTCAAGGCTGCCGGCATTGACGCCGATGCGCATGGAACAGCCATAATCCTTGGCGGCGGTCACCACTTCTTTGACCCGCGCATCCGAGCCGATATTGCCGGGGTTTATGCGCAAACACGCGGCCCCGGCTTGGATGGCTTCGATGGCGCGTTTGTGATGGAAATGAATATCGGCGACGATGGGTATTTTTGCTTCACGCACGATTTGTTTCAGCGCGGCAGTTGAGGCCTCGTCAGGGCAGGAGACCCGCACGATATCGGCCCCCGCTTCTTCGAGGGCGGCAATCTGTGCCAGCGTCGCCGCCACATCGGCCGTATCGGTATTGGTCATGGATTGCACCGTGATCGGCGCATTGCCGCCAACCAGTACTTTGCCGACCTTAATTTGGCGACATTTGCGGCGGGTAATTTGACGATAGGCGCGGAGAGTCATAAAATAAGACCAATTAAATTTTAAAAACTGTAGGCTTAGGTTACAGCATTTTTGGAAAAAAGGAAATGAAAATGAATCTTAAAACTTAACACCCCCAATATTTAAAGGGAATGGCGTGAGTGAAAAGGAATGGCGTGAGTGAAAAGGAATGGCGTGAGTGAAAAGGAATGGCGTGAGTGAAAGGAATGGCGTGAGTGAAAAGGAAGGGCGTCATTACCCGCCGGACTGCAAGCGGGAACCCGCTTGCAGTCCGAGTCGGGTAATCCCCCAGGAGTATTGTGGAAATAATACCCCTGGGGGCTTTCCCCCGACCAATGTCTTACGACATTGGCGGGGGACAGGCCCCGACTCAAAATATCCGTTGCACGGATATTTTGGCGGGTAATGACGCTCTCTTTTTGACGCTCATATTTTGACGTGCTTTAGAGTTGGACGGCGGCAAGAGGAGTCGTCATTACCCACCGCGCTGTCCGTGAATAACGGACAGC
>JASGCR010000163.1 GCA_030054015.1 Candidatus Symbiobacter sp.
ATTTTTGCCGCAAAGCGGCATAAATCTGTCGGGTAATCCCCCAGGAGGATTATTCCTTAAACTCCTGGGGGCTTTCCCCCGACCCGTGACTTACGTCACGGGCGGGGGACAGGCCCCGACTCGCCTTATTCGTTCCACGAATAAGGCGGCGGGTAATGACGCTCCCTTTTTTTGACGCCCTTGGTTACGCGGCGGGTAATGACGCTCCTATTTTTTAGCCCTTAACAGCTCTATCCCCGGTGATAAGGGTGGTTCTGCTGAATCGTCGTCGCGCGGTAAATTTGTTCGATCAGCACCACCCGCGCCAGCAGATGCGGCAAAGTGATGCGGCCCAGCGAAAACAGGGACGTGGCGCGGTCGCGCACCGCTTGGCTTAAGCCATCGGCACCCCCCAATACAAAAGCGATTTCCCCGTGGCCGTCATCACGCCATTGCGCCAGGCGATGGAAAAAATCAAGGCTCGACCAGGTTTCGCCCGCCTCGTCCAGGGCGACCAGCCTGGCCCGCGGCGGCAGGGCGGCGAGCAATAATTTACCCTGGGCTTCTTTTGGGCTGGATTTTTTGTCGTCGATTTCGGTGAGGGTGACGGGCGGATGCAGCCGCGCCTGGTATTGCTCGAAAGCAGCAGCAAACACCGTACCGCGCATTTTCCCAATCGCAATGATGGAAATCCGCATGGGTTACGCCCGCGGGAGGGGGGAATCGGACGTGGTTTCGATGGCATTGGGCGGCGACCACATTTTCTCGAGCCGATAATGGTCGCGCACTTCGGGTCGGAACAAATGCACCACCACATCCCCAGCATCCAACAAGGCCCAATCGCCGTTGGTTTTGCCTTCGATTTTGGTCACCATGCCGTGCGATTGTTTCAAATGTTTGGCTACAATCTCGGCCATTGACACCACATGGCGCGACGACCGCCCGGTTGCAATCACCATAAAATCCGCCATCGTTGATTTTTGATGCAGATCAATCGTGACCACATTTTCCGCTTTGCCATCGTCCAAAATATGGAGGACATCGTGCAGAAGCGCATTGGTTGATATTTCGGCCTGAGCAAGGGTCATGGAATAAGGTAACTTTCTTTGGTGCACCCGACGAGATTCGAACTCATGACCTCTGCCTTCGGAGGGCAGCGCTCTATCCAGCTGAGCTACGGGTGCATTTTCCAGGTCTATGTCTAGCCTATCACCACATTTTATACCAGTGCGAAGTTTTGAGTTTGGCGGGCTAAAGTACTTATTCGGGCCCTCCTGGCGGCCACACCGTGACATAAAGCCGCAGCTTGGCGTGAAAATAATCGTCAAAGACGGCGTTCTCTCCGTTATGCAATGCAATAAGCAGGGATGCCACCGCCTGGGGTTTTGTGTGGATCAATATAAATCTAAAACTGTTTTTTGGCACCAAGAAATTATGATGCACTGCATCAAATAAAAGAAAACCGATCAAATAACGGGTTATGTTTGAGCCTCAGAAAAATCAGTTTTACGGCGCATCGGTCAAATAATCATTTATTTTTGGGCGGCTCATCGCTATGGATATGATTGATTTTCCGGCAGGGATGCTGGTCATGTCTTCGTGGTTATGTTAATTTACGGCAGTTTTTGATCCTTTGCCGCTTTGGGGAAAATTATGGCACGCGGAAAAAAATTCATCTTTGTTCCTGGCCCAACCAATGTTCCGGAACGTATCCTTCGCGCGATGGCGGTCGAACAAGAAGACCCCAGGCGTCCCGATGCGCCGGCCTTTAACCTTCCCCTCTTGGCTGGGCTTAAAAACATTTTTCGCACCAAGACCGGCACGAGTTTTATTTTCCCTTCTTCTGGCACCGGCGGGTGGGAAGCGGCTTTGGTCAATTGTTTGGACACGGGCGATCATGTGTTGGCCTGTCGGTTTGGGCAATTTAGCCTGCTCTGGTGCAAAATGGCCGAAGACCACCAGTTGCAAACCACCATTTTGGACGAAGAATGGGGCGCGCCCGCCAATCCCGACCGCATTTATGCGGCGTTAAACGAAGACCGCAGCCACAGCATCAAAGCCGTGTTTGTCGTCCATAACGAAACCACCACCGGCGTGACGAGCGATATTGCCGCCGTGCGCCGCGCCATGGATGCCGCCCAACATCCGGCTTTGCTGTTTGTTGATGGCGTGAGTTCGATTGGCTCGATTGATTTCCGCATGGATGAATGGGGGGTTGATCTGGCGATTACCGGCTCGCAAAAAGGCTTTATGTTGCCGGCAGGCCTGTCTTTTGTTGGCGTGAGCGAAAAGGCCATGGCAATCGTGCGGGGACGGGCGGAGGGGCAAAAAAACAGCCGCCACGCGCCCCATTCTTATTTTGATTTCAACGCCATGCTGGCGCGGAATGTCGAGGGTTATTTTCCCTATACTTTTCCGACCCCGTTGCTTTATGGCCTGCGCGAAGCCCTGGCAATGATCGAGGAAGAGGGTCTCGATAACGTCATAGCCCGCCACCAATTTTTGGCGAGCGGGGTGCGGGCGGCGGTGGCGGCCTGGGGCTTAAAACTTTGTGCGCAAAGCCACGCCTGTGAATCGAATACCATCAGCGCAGTGATGGTTCCCGATGGGATCGATGGTACCAAAATCGCCCATCGCGCCTATAACCGCTATAATTGCTCGCTGGGTCTGGGGTTAAACCGCCTGGCGGGGAAATTGTTCCGCATCGGCCATTTGGGCGAGTTGAATGAAATGATGGTGATGGTCGCCCTGTCGGCGAGCGAAATGGCGATGCTCGATTGCGGGGTTAAAATAACGCCCGGTTCAGGCCTGGCGGCGGCGATAAACCATTTTCGCACCAAGGCATGAGGGGGGATACCGCAAATTTTGGTGAAATTATCGCCCGTTGTGATTATGATCGTAAATGTTGAAGGTGCGGCTGATTTTACCCCTTCACTCTCAACGGGTCGCGCGGATGCGGCCTGAATGTTACCCCTATGCGATGAACGGAGCGATTTATGTATAAAAATAACCTTACCCTGCGCGGCCAAGACCCTGATTTGTGGGAGGCGATTCAATCCGAATCACAGCGCCAAGAAGACCATATCGAATTTATCGCTTCGGAAAATTATTGCAGCCCGGCTGTGTTGGAAGCCCAAGGCAGCCAGCTCACCAATAAATATGCCGAAGGATACCCTGGTCACCGTTATTATCATGGCTGTGACTATGTTGATCGTGCCGAAAATTTGGCGATTGAACGATTGAAAAAATTGTTCAAGGCCGAATATGTCAATGTCCAACCCCATTGCGGCAGTTCGGCTAACCAAGCCGTGTATTTCTCGATGTTACAGCCAGGCGATGTGGTGCTGGGGATGAGTCTCAGCAATGGCGGCCATTTGACCCATGGGGCGAGCGTCAATATCAGTGGCAAAATGTACAAATTCTATTCGTACGGCTTGAATCCGGAAACCGAATTGATCGATTATGACGAGGTGCAAAAACTGGCCGAACAGCACCGCCCGAAAATGATCGTCACCGGGGCCTCGGCTTATTCGCGGGTGATTGATTGGGCTAGGTTCCGCAAAATCGCCGATTCGGTGGGGGCTTTGCTGATGGCCGATATTGCCCATTATGCCGGGTTAATTGCGGCGGGATTATACCCATCGCCGGTCGGGATTGCCGATTTTGTGACCTCCACCACGCATAAAACGCTGCGGGGGCCGCGTGGCGGCATCGTCATGGCCCAGGCCAAATACGAAAAAGCGATTAATTCCATCGTGTTTCCGGGCTTGCAAGGCGGCCCGCTCATGCATGTCATTGCCGCCAAAGCGGTGGCTTTTAACGAGGCATTACAGCCCAGTTTCAAAGCCTATCAACAACAAGTGCTGGACAATGCCAAGATCATGGCCAAAACCATCACCGATCGCGGCATGAGAATCGTATCCGGTGGCACCGATTCGCACGTGTTCCTGGTCGATTTGCGGGCCAAGAAAATCACCGGCAAACACGCCGCCGATGCGATGGAGTTTGCCCACATGACCATCAATAAAAACGCCATCCCCAATGATCCGGAAAAACCGGCGGTGACATCGGGGCTGCGTTTTGGCTCACCCGCCATTACCACCCGCGGCTTTGGTACGGCCGAGGCGGCGATGGTGGCGGGCTTTGCCTGCGACATTATCGAAGCCCCCGATGACGAGGCCACCCGCACCCGCGTGGTCAAGAAAATCATCGATCTGTGTCGGCAATTCCCGGTCTATGAAAAACAACGCCTCTAACCAGGGCTTTAACCAGCGCTTTAACCGGGCGGCGTGGGGAATTTGGGTTTGGCTTTAAGGGAAAACTTAGGATGAAACAGCATATTGTCTTTCTGGATCGGGGTGCGTTGGGGGTGGAGTTTCCACGCCCCAATTTCCCGCATGATTACACCGAACATGTTGAAACCATGAGCGAGGCCGACACGATTGCGCGCCTGGCCCAGGCGACCATTGCCATCACCAACAAGGTCAAAATCACCGAGAAAATCCTGAGCCAAACCCCCCATCTGAAAATGATTGCGATTTCCGCCACCGGCAGCGACATCATCGACAAAGCCGCCTGTGCCAAACGCGGCATCGTGGTTTCCAACATCCAAAATTACGCCATTAATACGGTTCCCGAACATACTTTGGCGTTGATTTTTGCCTTGCGCCGCAATTTGGTCAATTATGCCAACTCTGTGCGCCAGGGACGGTGGCACCAGGTCAATCAATTTTGTTATTTCGACTATAAAATAACCGACATTGCTGGCGCGACACTGGGGATTGTGGGGTATGGCAGTCTGGGCAAATCGATTGCCAAGCGGGCTGAGGCTATGGGCATGAACATCATTGCCACCGACATGTATGATTTTCCGGGGCGGGTGGATTTGGACACGCTCTTCCGTCAGGCGGATATTATTACTTTGCATTGTCCGTTGACGGCTGAAAATAAAAACATGATCAATGCGGCGACCCTGGCCAAAATGAAAAAATCGGCGATCTTGATTAACACCGCGCGGGGCGGCTTGGTCGATAGCGCGGCCTTGGTCGAGGCTTTGCGCAACGGCGTGATTGCCGGTGCCGGAATCGATGTCTTAGTGTCCGAGCCGCCACGGCCAGGCAGCGACCCCTTGTTGGATTACCAGGGCGATAATCTCATCGTGACCCCCCATGTCGCCTGGGCCAGTGTCGAAGCCATGACCATCTTGGCCCAGCAACTTTCCGACAATATTCTTTCATTTGTGAATGGTACGCCGCGTCATGTGGTGACGGCCTAGTTATACAGCGTGTCCTGGAGAATTCGCCTTTATGGTACCACCCTTCCTGCTTAGGGAAGGTCTGAATAAGTGCCAAAAATTCCCTCCATTCCCGCCGCGCGGACTAAAG
>JASGCR010000164.1 GCA_030054015.1 Candidatus Symbiobacter sp.
TACAACCGGACAGACCTCGTGCTATAGAACCGGACATATCACGTGTTCGTGACACGATTTTTTTAAATTCTGGGGAAATGCGACATCACGACGCCTGGCTCAATTTGTCACCGCTGAGTCGGCGGGTGAGGGGGGTTTGGCGCCGCCGCGTATCACCAGGGCGACCGCGACCGCGACCACTGCCATGCCGACCAGGGCGTTCAGGCCAATTTTGTCCCCGAAAAACAGCCAGGCCTCGATGGCCGTGACCGGCGGCACCAGGTACATGAGGCTGGATACTTTGGCGGCGGAGCCGGTGCGGATGAGGAAATAATACACCGCCAACGTCATCACCGATAACCCCCAGGACGCCCAGGCCAAGGCCAGACCAAAAGGCAGCGTCCAATTCACCTGGCCGCCACCCCACAGCGCAAACGGCCCAAACACCAAGGCGCAACTGCCAAATTGAAGCGTGGCGGCACTGCGAAAATCAACCCCACTGCAAAATCTTTTCTGATACAGCGAGCCCAGTGTGATCGACACCACCGCGATGCAGGCGGGCAACACCATCCACAGACTAATCGCTGGCACGGCAATGCGATCCGACAACACGATGACAATGCCAACCAGGCCAAGAAAAATGCCGATAAATTGCTTTTTGCTGACATGTTCTTGCAACATCCAACCGGCAAATATACCGGTCAATAAAGGCTGTAACGCCGTCACCAGGGCGGTAATGCCGGCCGCCAAACCCATTTTAATGCTGGCAAACACCCCCCAAATATAAAACCCCTGCAGCATGAGTCCGGCGATGCAACAATGCAGCATCAACATGCCGCGCGGCCAACGCACTCCCGCCAAGCCTGCCAATATGGCCATCGTGCTGCTGGCAATGATAAAGCGCAATTCAATAAACGGTACCGCATCGGCATAGGGCATACCAAACCGCGCCCCTATGAATCCGGTACTCCATAACAGCACGAATAAAATCGGCAAAAACAGTGATTTATTAAGATAAGCGGGGTTTAAGTTAATCATAGAATTTTTCCAGGTAAATTTAGCATTTTTCCCAATGAAGTTTGTTTAGTCTCTTAACACCCCTCAATATTTAAAAGAAAGAGCATCACTCGCCGCAAACAAGAGCGTCATTAACAGCAAGAGCGTCATTCCCCGCAAACAAGAGCGTCATTCCCCGCCGGACTGCAAGCGGGAATCCGCTTGCAGTCCGAGTCGGGGCCTGTCCCCCGCCCGTGACGTAAGTCACGGGTCGGGGGAAAGCCCCCAGGAGTATTATTCCCCAAAACTCCTGGGGGATTACCCGACTCGAAATATCCGTGTTCCACGGATATTTCGGCGGGTAATGACGCTCCCTTTTTTCCGCTCTCTTTTTAGCGGGTAATGACGCTCCCTTTTTTCCGCTCTCTTTTTAGCGGGTAATGACGCTCTTTACTAAGCGCGGCGGCATGTTGCCGCCTAATTATTTAAGGCTTTGCAAATAGGCGATCAAATTGGCGCGGTCATTGGCATCGGCAAGGCCGGGAAAGGCCATTTTGTTATTCGCCACCAGTTTGCGCGGGTTGGTGACCAAGGCATCCAGCCTGGCGGCATCCCACTTCTTGCCCGCGCCCCAATCTTTCATGGCTTGGGAATAATTAAACCCAGGCGAGGTGGCCACGGGGCGACCCATCACGCCAAATAAAGACGGCCCGATTTTATTGATGCCGGCTTTGTTGGCGTGGCAGACCAGGCATTTGGCGAAAATTTTTTCGCCCTGGGCGGCATCGCCCGCTGCCTGGGCGGCCTGGCCAAATCCCAAGCCCAGCATAAGGCCGGCCCCGATCAACCCCGGACGCGCCCATGAAAAAAACCCGCGATCCATTTTATTCCCCCAAAACGAACAACCCCCGCCGCATCAAGCGCATCAAGCGCATCAAGCGCATCAAGCACTCATGGCACGACGCGGCCAGGCCAGCATAGCATTGCGCCCGCCAAAACCCAAAAAATTAATGGCGGTCGATGCGGCGGAGTTTCATTCAAACCGAAAAAGATTATTTTTGCGGTTGCCGTGAGTCGTTCAAAGCCTTGATGACATCGCCGCGAATGGGGGAATTATTGGGCAGGCGGTTGAGCAAGCGGGTGAGCAAGCTGCGTCCCAATTCTTTGTTGCCGCTGGTGAGTTCGGCCCGCCCCACAAACCACAAGGCTTCGGGCTGGAGCGGGTCGAGCGACAAGATGCGGCGCATCACCGTCATAAATTCGGACGGCGGCGGCGTTTGGCTCAATTCCGGCGGGTACAGCGTGTGGGCATAGGCCAATTGAATGTCAATCCGTTCCGGGCCGCGCCGCGCCGCCTCGGTCACGGCGTCGCGCGATAATTCATGTTGGCCCAAAATCGCCCGCGCCTTGCTTAGACGGAACCAACCCTCGGCATCATTCGGATTGTCGCGCAGCCTGAGGGCTAATTGATCTACCATCGCCAAAATTTTCTCTTGGCGTTGTTCGGGGCTTAGGCCGCTCATTTTGGTGACATCGTCGCGCGACAAAATCGGCAGGGTGCTGTCGAATTTATTGCGGTTGGTCTCGCCGCCATTGGCGACGGCCAAGGGATCGAGAAATTGCGGGACTGCCCGGCCCAAAGCCCGGCCTAAATTATCCAAATGGGCTTGCAAATCTGGCAACCAGGGCGCGGTTTTGGGGGAATCATGTCCCAATTCCAAAAATATGTTAAACGCGCCGGCTTTATCGCCGCCTTGTTCTTTGGCCAGGGCGGTGTAATAACGCGACAGGGCGGCATCGGGTTCTTTGGCCAGCACTTGGCGGAACAAACTGGCGGCGCGTGGCGTGACGATGCCGGACGTCTCGGCCACCAATACCTGGCCCAATTTCTCGGCAATGTCGATGCGCTCTGGGGCCAGGGCCAGGGCATGGTCAAAGGCGGCAATGCTGCCGTCTAATTGTCCCAAATTCAACCGCGATTGCCCCAGCACGGCAAAACCATCACTGTCATCCGGATGTTCTTGCAAATGCTGTTCCAACGTCACCACCAATTGCCGTAATTCTTGTCGCGCCGTCCATTCAGCCCCGCGTTGGTGCAACGGGAGATCGGGCTGGCCCGGCACCCCCAAAACCAGATAGAGACCCAAGGCCCCGCCAATAAAAAACACCGCCAAGCACAGCAACCCGACCCGCGCCGCCATATAAGATGGTGCCGAATGGAGAAATTGCAGCGTGCCATCTTTGTCGCCATCGGGGGCGGGACGGGCGGGACGCACACGCACCTCAGGCCGCATCTCGGCCAGATCGGCATAGCGCAACAAACGATGTTCGATTTCTTGGCGTGAAATTTGGGCAAGATCGGGTGCCACCAGAGCGTAATCCAGGTCGCGTTCCAATTCGGTCAATTGGTGGCGTGCGACCTTGAAACGTGTGTCGCCCTCGGCTTGTTCAATGGCGGCGGCATTTTGGGTTGTCCAGCCACTGGACCAGATGCCCGCATGTTCGCCCCGCGGTTCGCCCCGCTGTCCAGTCCCTTGGCCCCCCGCCTGCGACGCAAACTGAGACATGATGCCGCGTCGTTTCGCGTTGGGGGCGGGCGTGGCCTGACCATAATGCGTCCAGAGCGGGCGCAGCAAAAGCCAGGCCACCACCATGCTCACCAGAATCACGCCGGTTATAAAGGTTAAATTGGCGATCATGGGTCACCTCGGCGGGGGGGGAGTTCGGGGTTGGCGTTGTTCGCGGTCGTGGCGGCGAAGCAATCCTTCGAGCCGGACTTTCTCGGACAGGGTCAGGGCTTGGGGTTCTTCTATCACCTCACGCCGCCAGCGCAGCGCAAAAAACCCAAGCACCAACGCCAGGCCAAACACCAAAAAGGGAGAGAGCCACAACAGCCAACTCCGCCAATTAAACGGCGGGGATAACAAGACATAATCGCCATAACGGGCCACGATTTCGGCTTTAATAACCTCAGGACTCGCGCCTTGTTGCAGTCTTTGCCGCACGAGCACACGCAAATCACGGGCCAAATCGGCATCGGAATCATCAATCGATTGGTTGCGACAGACCAGACAACGCAATTCCTGGGACAGGCTGCGGGCCTGGGCTTCAAGTACGGGATTGGCTAGCATTTCGTTGGGTTCAACCGCCAGGGCATGAGGCATGACCATCAACCAGCCCAGGGCAAAGGCCAGCCCCAAACCTGGGGGGCGGCGCCATACCGCCACCAAACCTGGGGGGCGGCAGGACACCGCCACCAAACCTGGGGGGCGGCACAATACCGCCGCCACAGCCACCGCCAGGCGTAATAAATGGCGTAAATTCTGGCGTAACGGATAAAGCCGGGTTTGGCGGGGAGGATAGGCTGGGCTTGGCATCGGCACTCTCAGTCGCAAAGTTGTCACTATTTCGCCCAAGTTACATAACCCATCCGATCCGCCAATGCCAACAGAATACGGCACAAGGGGGTCGTTCATGACCGTAACCAGCGTTGAAATTGGCTCTGTTCGCATAATTGCCGCAAAGCGATGGCGCGGTGACTCATCTGATTTTTGCGGGCGGGATCAATTTCGGCAAAACTTAGCTTCTGGCCGTAGTCCTGGCCCTGGGGGATAAAAAACGAGTCATAACCAAACCCGCCCGCCCCGCGCGGCGGATAGATAATGGTTCCGGGCAAAACCCCTTCGACCGTCATTACCTCACAATTTTTATGGTCAAGCGGCACCGCCAGCGTCAAGGCACAGACAAATTGCGCCGACCGGTCGGGATGCGCGGCCAGTAAAGTATTAATTCGCCCCATGGCGCGGGCAAAATTGGCTTTGCCGTCGCGGGTTTTGCCCGCCCACCGCGCCGAATAAATCCCCGGCGCCCCGCCCAAAGCCGTCACGCACAGACCGGAATCATCCGCCAGGGCCGGGCGGTTGCTGCCCAGGGCGGCTGCTTTGGCCTTTAATTCGGCATTGGCGCGAAAGCTTGTGCCGGTTTCTTCCGGTTCGCTGAGGCCAAATTGATCCGGTCGCAAGCATTCAATCCCCATCGCGGCAAAAATCGCCGAAAATTCGCGCCATTTCCCGTCATTATGGGTGGCGATTAGGAGGGATTTTGCCATTGGTAATGGCGATGGGGCGGGGGGCATCATGATTTGACCTTGAGGAATTGTTCAGATGAGTCCTAACAAAAGGAGTGACAAGAAGAAGTGTTAAAAAGGAGTGACAAGAAGAGGCGTTAAAAAGGAGGGGCAAAAACAGGAGCGTCAAAAAGGAGGGGCAAAAACAGGAGCGTTAAAAAGGAGGGGCAAAAACAGGAGCGTCAAAAAGGAGGGCAAAAACAGGAGCGTCATTACCCGCCAGCCTGCAAGCGGGTTTCCGCTTGCAGGCTGAGTCGG
>JASGCR010000165.1 GCA_030054015.1 Candidatus Symbiobacter sp.
CTCGAAATATCCGTGTTCCACGGATATTTCGGCGGGTAATGACGCTCCCTTTTTTAGGACTTGTTCTGACCTTCCTTAACCCCCACGTCTGTAAAATAAGATTGCAACGAGGCAACCCCCAGCGGCCCCTGCCGCAAGGATTGGATGGCGGCAATCGCGGCCTTGGCCCCAGCCAGGGTGGTATAATAACAGATATTATGGGTGAGGGCGGTGCGGCGTTGCGCCACGCTGTCGGCAATCGCAGTACGCCCCTCGACCGTATTGACCAATAATTGTACATGCCCCGAAATCATCTCGTCGACAATGTTGGGGCGGCCTTCGGCGACTTTGTAGACGAGGGTCACGGGCAGTCCCTCGGCCAGCAAATGCGCCGCCGTGCCACGGGTTGCCAGCAATTTAAACCCCATCGCCAGCAAATCGCGGGACAAACCCACCACCGCCGCTTTGTCGCTGTCTTTGACCGACAGAAAACAGGTGCCACTGGTCGGCAAAATAAGTCCCGCCGCGATTTGCGCCTTGGCAAAGGCACGGGCGAAATTATCGTCCAAGCCCATCACCTCGCCGGTTGATTTCATTTCCGGCCCCAACATAATGTCAACGCCAGGAAAACGCGCAAACGGAAACACCGCTTCTTTCACCGCCACCGGCGGCCGCGGCACGGCTCCGCCGCCGCCCGACAAAAATCGCTCTGGTACCTGAACCAGTTCCGCAATTTTGCCGCCGGCCATGATTTGGGCGGCGATTTTGGCAATCGGCAAATTGGTGGCTTTGGCAACAAAGGGTACCGTGCGGCTGGCGCGGGGATTAACCTCTAACACCCAGATTTTATCGCCCTGTACCGCGAATTGCACATTCATCAAGCCCACCACGCCGATGGCACGTCCCATCACGCGGGTTTGTTCGGCGATTTCATTAACCACGGCATCGGGCAGCGAATAAGGCGGCAAGCAACAAGCCGAATCGCCAGAATGAATGCCCGCTTCCTCGATATGCTCCATGATGCCGGCGACATAGACATTTTGCTCCCGATCCACCAAGGCATCGACATCGACTTCGATGGCATCGCGCAAATAAGAATCGACCAGCACCGGATTATCGCCCGATGCCCGCACCGCAAATTGCGTGTAATGGCGGAGAGCATCGCGGTCATGGACAATCTCCATCGCCCGCCCGCCCAGCACATAAGAAGGCCGCAACACCACGGGATAGCCAATTTTCTCGGCCACCATCTCGACTTCTTGCGGCGAGCGACCAGTGCCATTATGGGGTTGGCAAATTTTCGGGTGGTCTTGACCAATTTTGGTCAGCAAAGCCTGGAACCGCTCGCGGTCTTCGGCGAGGTCAATCGCATCGACACTCGTACCCAGGATGGGAATGCCCGCTTGTTCCAAGGCATGGGCGAGTTTCAACGGCGTTTGGCCGCCAAATTGCACAATCGCGCCTAATAATGTGCCGTTTTTCTGTTCCTGGCGGGCAATCGCAATCACATGCTCGGCGGTGAGTGGCTCGAAATAAAGGCGATCCGAGGTGTCATAATCGGTCGAGACGGTTTCCGGGTTACAATTAACCATAATGGTTTCTAACCCCATGTCTCTCAACGCGTACGCGGCGTGTACACAGCAATAATCAAATTCGATGCCCTGGCCGATGCGGTTGGGGCCGCCACCCAAAATCATGACTTTTTGGCGCGGCGTGGGGTCGGATTCGTCCTCGCCATTGGGTTCATAGGTCGAATAAAAATAGGACGTGACCGAGGCAAATTCGGCGGCGCAGGAATCGATGCGTTTATAGACCGGATGGACAGCCACTGAATCACGCAATTGGAAGATTTCTGTTTCTTTTCTGGCGGTGAGCTGCGCCAAACGTTTGTCGCTAAACCCATGCGATTTATACCGCATCATCTGATCGGCATCGTTAATCAGACTGGGGTGTTGGCTTAATTCTTGCTCCATCGCCACCAGGTCAAAAATTTGCCGCAAAAACCAACGATCAATCTTACAAATTTGGTAAATTTCATCGACATTCATGCCGACGCGGAACCCATCCGCCACCAATAAAATCCGTTCTGGAGTCGGAATGCCAAGTTTTTGCCGGATTTCCGTTTTGGCTTTTTCGGTCTGGGCCGCGAGGTCGGGCGAGGCGATAATTCCTTCCAATAACGAGGGTTGATTGTCGGCTTGGGGGCGCAAAAATGGAAAAAATTCGTTTAATCCCGAAAGGCCGGTTTCGAGACCGCAAAGTGCCTTTTGCAATGATTCGGCAAAGTTGCGCCCAATCGCCATTACTTCGCCGACCGATTTCATCGATGTGGTCAAGGTGGTATCGGCACCGGGAAATTTCTCAAAGGTAAAACGCGGGATTTTGGTGACGATGTAATCGAGGGTTGGCTCGAAACTGGCGGGGGTGACGCGGGTAATGTCATTCGCCAATTCATCGAGCGTATAGCCCACCGCCAATTTCGCCGCAACTTTGGCAATCGGGAAACCGGTGGCTTTGCTGGCCAGGGCGGAGGAACGCGACACCCGCGGATTCATCTCAATCACCACCAGGCGGCCATTTTCCGGATTGAGGGCAAATTGTACGTTCGAGCCGCCCGTATCCACCCCAATCTCGCGCAGACAGGCAATCGAGGCATCGCGCATAATTTGGTATTCTTTGTCGGTCAGGGTCAAAGCCGGCGCAACCGTAATCGAATCGCCAGTATGAACCCCCATCGGATCGAAATTTTCAATCGAACATACGATAATGCAATTATCGGCGCGGTCGCGCACCACCTCCATCTCGAATTCTTTCCAGCCCAGCACCGATTCCTCAACCAATACCGAGTGCGACGGCGACAGGCGCAGCCCATTACTGACAATGGCGGTGAATTCCTCGCGGTTCCAGGCGATGCCGCCGCCCTGACCACCCAAGGTAAAAGAAGGCCGCAAAATGGCCGGCAAGCCAATTTGATCTAAGGCCGCCAAACCCTCCGCCACATCATGCACCATGACCGAGCGGGGACAGGACAGGCCTATTTTCTCCATCGCATCGCGGAAGAGTTGGCGGTCTTCGGCCTTTTTGATGGCGGCTTCATTGGCTCCAATTAATTCCACCCCCATCCGCGCCAAGACGCCGCGTTCGGCCAAGGCCAGGGCGGTATTCAAGGCGGTTTGCCCGCCCATGGTTGGCAAAATCGCATCGATTTTTTCGCGGCGGAGGACTTGTTCGACAAAATCGGGCGTGATGGGTTCGATATAAGTGGCATCGGCCAAATCCGGATCGGTCATGATCGTCGCCGGATTGGAATTGATCAGCACCACGCGATAGCCTTCCTCGCGCAGGGCTTTGCAGGCTTGGACACCGGAATAATCAAATTCACAGGCCTGGCCAATGACAATTGGCCCCGCCCCGATAATTAAAATGGAATTTATATCATGGCGTTTGGGCATAAAGTCACTCGTCACATTCCTTATTTAGGCCAGATTTAGGCCGGATTTAGCCGCTCCTCACCGCCTGGGCGGGCGGTAAAGACCCCCGCATATTTTCGCGCCCGCATATTTTTGCGCCCGCTTATTTTTGCGCCCGCTTATTTTTGCGCCCGCTTACTTTTGCGCCCGCTTATTTTCGCGCCCGCTTATTTTCGCGCCCGCTTATTTTCGCGCCCGCTTACTTTTGCGCCCGCTTATTTTTGCGCCCGCTTACTTTTGCATCGCGGCCTCCTGCGAGTTATCATGTGCTTCACTCGCTTTGTCAATATTGCTGGCGGCATTGCTCAAAATTTGTTGCACATCGCCCCCGTTCAGAATTTGCCCAATGGCGTTGACCAATTCATTGCTGAACACCGCATAATTGGGGAAAACCGGATCAGAGCGGTTGGGGCCGGAAAATTGGTCACGGAACAGCCGCAATCTTTTGCCGGGTTTATAATTGTCGGTATAACGCAGCGCATCGTCGCTGGTCGGAATGCCGCTGAGACGATTGGAAAAATCCGCGAGATGGCGGGGTTGCAGCAAAAATGCCAGAAATTTGGCGGCATTTTGCGGATGCGGGCTGGTTTTGCTGATGCCAAATCCCCAGCTGCTGCGGGCGGTTGCCTTATTTTCGCCCAATTGGGGCAGGGGCAGGAGTACCAAATCTTTGCCGTGCGCCTTGGCCAAAATATTTGCCAACCAGGGGCCAGCATAGAGCAAGGGGATTTTATTTAAGGGATGCGCCTCGTCCCTGGCGGCCGCGGGCGGGGCGATCAACTGACGCGTCGCCAGGCTTTGCAAATAAGTCATGATGGCGACGGATTTATCACCATCAAGCAAGCCCTTGGTCCGTTGGGTGGAATCGTCGAAAATATTCCCCGCCATAAGCAGCCAAGGCGTGAAGGCAAAATCATACCAAATACCGGTTTCATTTTTGGCCGTCCAACCCACATCCAAGGGATAACTGACGCCCGGCAATGACTTTAACTTGGTCAATGCGGCATCAAATTCGGCTTTATCCCAGGCCTCGGCTGGCGTTTTGGGGATGCGAATATGGGCGGCATCCAGGGCCGATTTGCGCGCCCAAAGCGCCAAACCGGTTGCTTGCAACGGCACGCTATAGACCGACCCGGCGGGCGGATATTTGCCCAAATTTAGGAAAAACGGGCGGATGGTCGCCAAAACCTCTTTGGGCAGAAATTTTTCAAGCGGGTGCAACCCGTTATGGGCGGCAAAAAAGGCAAAATTATTGCCATAAAAATCCAATAAATCCGGCATATTTTGGGCTAATTTAGGCCGTTCGCTCGCCGTCGCGGCAAAATAATCCGCCAATGGATTGTCATAAATATTTTGCGGCGGCGGCATGAGCATGGCAGGCATGTGCGGGTGGAGGCGGTTCCAGGCCTCAATAACCGCGGTTAATAAAACCCGTTCGGGGTGGTTGGCGGGGCTGTGGCTAAATATTTTAAGCGGTCGCGGTTTTTGCGGCGTTGCGTCGGGGGCTGGGGTCACATCGGTCGCGCCTTTGGCGGGGCGCACCCATGCTTGCCCATAAAAACTGGACGCCATCGCGTTTGCCAGCAAAAACACCGCCAAGATTGCCGCAATCAGGGCAAATCGTCGGTCATCACATAATCGTTTCAACGTCTGCCTGCTCATGATTTTCTCGATCATTCTGGGCCAAAAAAGCGAAGTCCGGGTGAAATAATTCTTATGCAAAACCAAAATAGTGACTGAAACCGGGGCGGGTCTATTCTATCGGAAACGCGGCGTAAGTCTAGTTTTACCCCCCCTTCTTTTGGAAGGTCTGAATAAGTGGTACTGACCCCCCCTTCCTGCTTAGGAAGGGGGGGAAACCTCCGCTTGGCGGCTT
>JASGCR010000166.1 GCA_030054015.1 Candidatus Symbiobacter sp.
GCCGCTTTCACTTACGCGGCGACGCTCAGAATGACACTCCGACTACTTGTTCAGACCTTCCTAAAGAAGGGGGGGGGTAAATAAATTTTCGACTTATTCAGACCTTCCAAAAATAATTGTCGCGGGATATGGCAACATGAGCGACGGAAAAACTGATCGCGGCGGCACGTTGCCGCTCAGCTGCAGCCGGTGGTGCCGCCACAGGTTTCGCACTTTAAACAGGTGCCATTCCTGACCAGGGTGAAATTGCCGCATTCATTGCAACAAGAGCCCTCGTAACCCTTTAACCGTGCGATGCTGGCGGCGTCGCTGCGGCTGGGGGCGGCGGAAACGGAAGCAACCGAAGCGGAAGCGGGGACAACCGAAGCACGTGCCGTCATGCGCGGCGGGGTGGGGGCGGTCAGATGATCATCATTTTCAGTGCCGCCCACGCCATGCCCGCCGTCGCCATTCCCCCCATTCCCATTGGGATTTGACGAGGGGGCCAGGCGTGAACGCACATAGCCGGTTGAGACACGCTGCATCGCCGCCTGCGCCATTTGCACCGCCGGCAAAACCGGCAAACTTTCCTGTTGATCGCCGTGACCGACCGTATCGGGGGCCAAATCCGACGGGTTGGCATGGAGCAAATCTTCACGCCCCAAATAGGAAATCGCCAATTCGCGGAAAATATAATCGAGAATCGACGTCGCCATTTTAATCGCTTCGTTGCCCTGTACCGTGCCAGCCGGCTCGAAACGGGTGAAGGTAAAGGCCTCGACAAATTCATCCAGCGGCACGCCATATTGCAAGCCCAGCGAAATCGCAATGGCAAAATTATTCATCAAACTGCGGAAGGCCGCGCCTTCTTTGTGCATATCGATGAAGATTTCACCGAGACGGCCATCCTCATATTCCCCGGTGCGGAGATAAACCTTGTGGCCGCCAACAATCGCCTTTTGGGTATAACCCTTGCGGCGGGTGGGCATCGAGCGGCGGGTGGCGGCATAAATGACCCGCTCGCGTTCAATGATTTTCTCGACCACGTGCGGAATGGCTTTTTCGACGAATTTCTCGGCTAAAATGCGGGATTTTTCGCCATTGGCCAAACCGGCCAATTCCTCGACCAAATCCTCGGCTTCGTCCACATCATCGACCAAGCCCGCCGCCAAAGGTTGCGACAATTTCGAGCCATCGCGGTACAAGGCATTGGCTTTGATGCCCAAACGCCAAGACAATAAATAAGCCGCCTGGCAATCCGCAATTGTCGCCTGGTTGGGCATGTTGATGGTTTTGGAAATAGCCCCAGAGATAAAGCTTTGGGCGGCGGCCATCATGGTGATGTGGGCATCGACCGATAAATAACGTGTGCCAATCCGCCCGCAGGGGCTGGCGCAATCAAACACCGGCAAATCTTGGGGTTTAAGACCGGGCGCGCCCTCTAACGTCATGGCCCCACAGCAATAAAGATTAGCGGCTTCGATCTCGGCTTTGCTGAAGCCCAAAGCGGCCAAAACATCCAATTTGTCATCGGATAATTGCGCCGCCGACAAGTTTAGACGTTCGCGGCAAAATTCCTCCCCCAAACTCCATTTGTTAAAGGCAAAGCGTATGTCAAAGGCACTCGCCAAACTGGATTCCAAAGTCGCCAATTTATCGGCGGTAAAGCCTTTGGCGGTCAGGGATTTATGATTAATGCCGGGCGCGTTGGCTAAACTGGCGGTACCCACGGCATAGCGGATGATTGCCTCAATCTGTCCCGTGCTGTACCCCAAACGTTGGAGGGCTTGCGGCACCACGCGGTTGATGATTTTGAAATAACCCCCGCCCGCCAGTTTTTTGAATTTCACCAGGGCGAAATCGGGTTCGATGCCGGTGGTGTCGCAATCCATCACCAGCCCAATCGTGCCGGTGGGGGCGATGACCGAGACCTGGGCATTGCGATAGCCATGTTGCTCGCCCAATGCCAGGGCTTCGTCCCAGGCGGTTCTGGCGGCTTGGGCTAAGTTTGCGCCGAGGGCGGATTTTTTCAATTTTTTCACATCAAGCGGCACCGGCGGGATGGTCAGGCCTTCATAACCGCCAAGATCGTTTTTAACCGTTGTGACCGCACCGCCCTTTATTTGCGGCGTTGCGACCGCACCGCCGTTATTTTGCGCCGTTGCTGTCGCAACGCCCTTATTTTGCGCCGTTGCGACCGCAACGCCCTTTATTTGCGCCGTTGCTGTCGCAACGCCGTGCGCCGCGCGGCGGTGGTTGCGAATAACCCGCAGCATATCCTCGCGGTTTTCGCCATAGCCAGGAAAGGCCCCCAATCCGGCGGCCATCTCGGCCGAGGTGCGATAAGACCCGCCCGTCATCAAGGCCGTAATTGCCCCGCACAAAGCGCGGGCTTCCTCGCTGTCATAAGGTATCGCCAAATCCATCAGCAAGCCGCCAATATTGGCATAGCCCAACCCCAAGGTGCGGAATTTCCACGATAACTCGGCAATTTCGCGTGAGGGGAATTGCGCCATCAACACGGCGATTTCTAAGACCATGGTCCAGAGCCGCACCGCATGGTTAAAGCCATCAACATCGAACGCGCCCGTTGCGGCATCGCGGAAAGTCAGCAAATTCAATGAGGCCAGATTACACGCCGTGTCGTCCAAAAACATATATTCGGAACAGGGGTTTGACGCATTGATCCGCCCCGATTGCGGGCAGGTGTGCCATTCATTAATGGTTGAGTCAAATTGCAGGCCGGGATCGGCGCAGCTCCAGGCGGCATAGGCGATTTTTTCCCAAATCTCGCGGGCTTTCATGGTCTTGACGGTTTTGCCGCCGATCCGCGTGGTCAGATGCCAATCTTTATCGCCCTCAACCGCCGCCAGAAATTCGTTGGTCACCCGCACCGAATTGTTGGAATTTTGACCCGATACGGTCAAATAGGCCTCGCTGTCCCAATCTGTATCATATTCCGGGAACACCATGTGGTCATAGCCTTGCCGCGCCAATTGCAAAGCCCGTTGCAAGACATTTTCTGGCACCTGGTTGCGGCGGGCATTTTTAATCGCCGATTTAAGGGCAGGATTGCGTTTGGGGTCAAAATTATCATCCTGGTCGCCACCCGCCGCCGCGGATTCACAAGCGGCAAACACGGCATCAATGGCGGATTTCACGCTTTTCGAGCCGGAGACCAGGGCCGCCACTTTTTGTTCCTCGATCACTTTCCAATCGATAAATTCGACAATATCGGGATGATCAACATCCACCACCACCATTTTGGCGGCGCGGCGGGTGGTGCCGCCGGATTTGATCGCCCCCGCCGCGCGGTCACCGATTTTGAGGAAACTCATAAGGCCGGATGACCGCCCGCCGCCGGATAATTTTTCGTTCGCCCCGCGCAGGCGGGAAAAATTGCTGCCGGTGCCGGAACCATATTTGAATAATCGCGCCTCGCGCACCCATAAATCCATAATCCCGCCCGGATTGACCAAATCATCCGCGACCGATTGGATAAAACAGGCATGGGGTTGCGGCCTTTCATAGGCGGATTCCGAGGCCAGCACCTGGCCGGTTACATCATCGACATAATAATGCCCCTGGGCCGGGCCATCAATGCCATAGGCCCAATGCAGCCCGGTATTAAACCATTGCGGCGAATTGGGGGCGGCCATTTGACGGGCCAGCATATAACAATTTTCATCGTGAAAGGCCAGGGCATCTTCTTCGCTGGCGAAATAGCCAGCTTTCCAGCCCCAATAAGTCCAGCATCCCACCAGGCGGTTAAATACTTGGCGGGCATCGGTTTCGCCCCCGGTTTTCGCATCGCCGGATTTCGCATCGGCGGTTTTCACATCGGCGGATTTCGCATCGGCGGATTTCGCATCGGTGTTTTTTGCTTTCGAGAAGGGGGCCGCAACCGAGCGTTGCAACCAGACCGGCACCCCGGGCTCGGCGATTTTGGTCAAAGCGGTGGGTACCCCGGCGCGGCGGAAATATTTTTGCGCCAAAATATCGGCGGCCACTTGGCTCCAATTGGCGGGAACTTGAAGATTCTTGAGCGAAAAGACCACCGAGCCATCGGGATTGCGAATTTCCGAGGCGGTGGCACGGAATTCGATTGTTTCATAGGGGCTTTGCCCAGCTTGGGTGTAATAGCGGGCAAATTTCAAACCTTTTTTCGACATGACGATATTTCCGTTTAAGTTGAATAACCGAAGCCGATCTTTGCCAAAATTTGGTACCAATTGGCCCCCAATTGCCAATAGGGTACGAATTGGGTACGAATTGGCAATTGGACAAAATTCGCTCTGACGGCGTGAACCCGATTGATTAATTCCCCGTGCTTTCAAGGCCGTAATCGCCATTGAGCAGATTGCATCTGAACAATGTGAGCAAACCACGTGAAATTACAAGATTTTGTGGTTTTTGTTGCGACAACCACCATCCATAGTGGGAACTCTAACGTGAGGGCAATTTTTTGTCAAGCGATTTGGTTGACAAAAATTTAATCCGTATGCCGCCGCCGTGCCGCCGCGATGGCCTCATTCATGGCTTTGACGGCGGCTTTGGGGCCGGTTTCGGCATAAAATACGGCGGAAATGACGGCGACGAAATCGGCCCCGGCCGCAACCAAAGCGGGAACATTATGCGGGAAAATGCCACCAATCGCCACGACCGGCACGGTCATGATGTCGCTCCACCAGGTTAAAATTTCTGGCTTGGGTTTGCCTTTGGCGATTTTGGCGGTGGTGGGGTAAAAGGCACCAAAGGCCACATAATCCGCCCCTTGCTCGGCGGCGGTGATGGCCTTATCGCGCGAATCGTGGCAGGTCACGCCGATGATTTTATCCGGCCCCATTAATGCCCGCGCGGCGGCGTATTTCATGTCGTCCTGGCCAATATGCGCCCCGTCACACCCCATCGCCGCCGCCAAATCCGGGCGGTCATTGACCAAAAACGCCACGTCATAGCGATGGGCAATCGGCATTAAGCGGGCAATGGCGCGTTTGACCTCGTCATCCGCGGCGTTTTTTAAGCGCAATTGCACCACCGCAACATCGCCGCCATCAAACGCCTGGGTTAATTGATCAGCGAATTTTTCCAGCTCAATTTGCGGCGGGGTGACCAGATATAATCGACAGGGGATTGGTTCTGATTGTGGTTCATTCATAATTATACACCGTTTTTAATGGAATTCGTACTTTGCTTTCCGGCCTGGTTAGGGGAGGGGTGAGTAAGTCGTACTGACCCCCCCTTCCTGCTTAGGAAGGGGGGGAAAGCGACGCTTGAGGCGCGAAAGCCCTTAGCGGAGCTAGGGGGGGTTGGTGAGATTGAAAATCTATTTCGAATCA
>JASGCR010000167.1 GCA_030054015.1 Candidatus Symbiobacter sp.
TTACCCGACAGATTTATGCCGCTTCGCGGCAAAAATCTGCGGGTAATGACGCTCCCTTTTTTGCCGCTCTTTGGCTGCGCGGCGGGTAATGACGCTATTCCTTTTAGGTATTGAGGGATGGCTCGCAAAGGCGGGTCTCTTTGGTTTAAAAACTGAATCAGAACCGATCCAACCCCTTCCCATTCAAACTCAATTGCATTAAACTTTTATCGCACCATTTTAACCCTGTCAAAGTTTTCACCCATGTTGCTGGAAAAGATATACATTGCCAATCTGTTGAGTTTTGATTCAAAGGGAATCGATCTGGAATTGCGCCCATTAAATGTATTTGTAGGCGCAAACGGAATGGGCAAGTCAAATTTGGTTGAAGTATTTAATATATTAAGGAACTTGCCGAATTATCGGCAATTAAGTGAAATATTGTCAAAAAAAACCATAGATGAATGGAATCATAAATCAAATGATAAGCTAAGTGAATCGGAATCTACTATTCAGGCATTAATTTCTCCACTGAATGATTTGAAAGAAGCTTTGCATTATCGTGTTGATTTTAGAATTAAACAACAGTCATTCGATATTTCCTTTGAAGTATTAGAAAATGCCGAGAATCTGATTGAGGGTTCTGGAGAATATGATTCTCATTATGCGAAACTTCCAGGTGTTTTTTACCTATACAATAAATTAAGCGGGGTAATTACAAAAACGAATAGATCGTTTGAAAGCACTAAATCACCAAATTATTATTCTGTTTTTTCTCAAGTAAAGGAAAAATCGCGTCACTTTGAAATTACATGGCTAGGTGAATCACTATCTAAAATCTATATTTATCGTAATTGGAATTTTGGAAGTGAAAATAAACTTAGAAAGGAGATAAATTCAAATCAATTTGGTGATTTTGTAAACGAAGATTATGAGAATTTACCAAATATATTGAATTTAATGACTTCTGAAGATTATGATTTAAAACAGAAATTTCTAGGCAAATTACAGGATATTTTTCCGAATATCCAAGATTTTGGGGTGCAGATAATTGCTGGCTCCCTAAAAATGTACGTCACTGAAAATGGTAAAAAGTTTAATACAAACACCCTCTCCGACGGCACCTTAAGATATCTGTTCCTGCTGACCATATTGTTACACCCCGACCCGCCGCCGCTGATTTGCCTGGAAGAGCCCGAATTGGGTTTGCATCCGGATATGCTGCCGGGGATAGCGGCGTTGCTGAAGGATGCCGCGACTCGCACGCAATTAATTGTCACCACCCATTCGGATATTATCCTGGATGCCCTGTCCGACACGCCGGAATCGGTGGTGGTGTGCGAAAAGGATGAAAACGGCACCAAAATGACCAGGCTCAATGCCGAGAAATTAAAAGACCAATTGGCCGAATATGGCCTGGGGCAAATGTGGCGCAATGGCGAATTTGGGGGGAATCGGTGGTAAACATCGTGATTGAAGGCGGCACCACCGGCCAGCCCAAACGCGGCGGCCCAGGGAAACACACTAACCGCAAACGCAACAAAAGAAACGACTTGCCAACCGACATGCGCAAAGCATTCCAGACCTTTTTTATCAAGGCCGGGCTTGCGGGTCGCCTGCCGGCCGTGGTGGTGGGGGGCAGCCGAGGCGAAGCCCGGCAAAAATTTGCCAGCCGATTAAAACAAGGCGAAGATGTATTGCTCCTCGTCGATAGTGAGGGGCCGGTTGATGCCAGACATGAACAAGGCGACCCCAAGGACTGGCTGCCCTGGGAGCATTTAAAAAAGCGCGATGATTGGCAAAAACCCAAAAATGCCAAAAATCTCCATTGCCATTTGATGGTTGAATCGATGGAAAATTGGTTTTTGGCCGACCAGGAAGCGGTAGAACGATATTTCGGTAAAGGTTACAAACCCGAAAAATTACCGTCGGTCGAAAAAAACCTCGAAAAACAGGATAGACATTCGGTTAATAATTGCTTAAAATATGCCTCAAACGAAACGGTCAAAGGCGAATATGACAAAGGCCGCCATTCGTTCGAGATTTTGGCCGGTATCGACCCCAACCAAGTGATCGCCCGATCCCAATGGGCGGCGCGATTTATCCGTCACTTAAAACCACACCAGGAAACCGCCGCGTGACCGCCCACTCAAAACCCCATGATCAACTGTTAGATGTGATCTCATCCCATACGGGCACCGCCAAAAATGGGGTGCGACGCCAGGGTCCCTTTTCCGATGGGGAAATGCGGCGGCGGCAAAATGATTTGCGCCAATGGCTGGCGGCGAATCGGGTCGATGCGGCGTTGTTTACGTCTTATCATGCTATTTGTTATTACAGCTCGTTTCTTTACACCCAATTTGGCCGCAAATATGGTTTTATTGTCGATGGGCAGAATGCGACTCTGGTGGCATCCTCGATTGATGCGGGGCAGCCCTGGCGGCGGGCTTTTGCCGATGAGGTGTTGCTCTATACCGATTGGCGGCGCGACAATTATTACCGTGCGGTGCGCCAGGCTTTGAAATCCGCCAAACGGGTCGGGATTGAATTTGACCAGGTGTCGCTCGATTTCCGGCGTTTGCTGGGTGAAGAATTTCCGCACATCGAGTTTGTTGACGTGGCGCAGGCGGCGATGTGGATGCGCACGATTAAATCCGCCGAGGAACATGCGCATATTCGCCTGGGGGCGGATACGTGCCGCGTCGGGGCGAAGGCTTTGATCGCGGCGATTGGCGAAAACGTGCCGGAATATGAAATCGCCCTGGCCTCGACCAATGCGATGGTGCGGGAAATTGCGCGGTTGTTCCCGTCTTACGCGGAATTAATGGACAGTTGGACCTGGTTCCAATCGGGGGTCGAAACCGACGGGGCGCATAATCCGGTCACCAACCGCCGCCTGAAAAAGGGCGATATTTTATCGCTCAATTGCTTTCCGATGATTTTTGGCTATTACACCGCGTTGGAACGCACATTGTTTTTTGATCATGCCAGCGATGCCCATCTCGATTATTGGCAAAAAAATTGCGAGGTGATGCGCCAGGGGTCGGCCCTTATCGGGCCTGGCAAAAAATGCAGCGACATTGCCAAACAACTCAACGAACTCTATCGGGAATGGGGATTGTTGCGGTATCGCTCCTTTGGCTATGGCCATAGTTTCGGGGTGCTGTCGCATTATTATGGGCGCGAGGCCGGGGTCGAATTGCGCGAAGATGTCGAGACCGTGTTGAAACCCGGCATGGTGGTGTCGATGGAGCCAATGATCACCATCCCCGAAGGCGCGCCAGGTGCGGGCGGTTACCGCGAGCATGATATTTTCATTGTGACCGCCACCGGTGCGGAAAATATCAGCCAATTCCCCTATGGCCCGGATCATCTGATTGTGCGGGCTTAATCCTATGGCTGTGTTTCACGAGGTAAAAAATAAAATGGGCAGGAAATTCCTTGGTTGGATGGTGCTGGCTGGTGTCTTTCTGGCATCCCCTTCGGTTTGGGCGGCATCGGGCGAGAAAAAACACGCGATTGATCCCAAATTGGCGGGGTTATTCACCAAATACGACAAAAATCACGACAAATTTTTGGACAAGACCGAGGTGACCCAGGTCGCCACCGCCGCCTTTAATTCGCGTGATCTGGGCAAAGATGGGTTTCTCGATAAGCCCGAACGCAAAAAATGGCTCACCAAGGCGATGTTAAAAGAGTATTTGGGCAAAGATGACCGCTTGTCGCGCAAGGATTACCTGACGGTGGTTACGTATCGCTTTGATGCGGCTGACCGCGGGGGTGCCGGAAAAGTGACCTTAGAAGAATTTGCCGGCTGGCGGATGGGGAAAACTCTGGCGAAATTGCTGAACCCGCCGCCCTTAAATGCGGCATCTGCTAAAAATGTGGCACCTGCTAACAATGCGGCACCTGCTAAAAATGTGGCACCTGCTAACAATGCGGCACCTGCCAACCCGAAAAACAACGCGCCCTAGCCAAGATTATGCTGCCCCAGGAAAAATACGTTTTTTGGTACGGGATTGGGGAAATCCTTGTGCTGTGGTTGATTAGTGGTTAAACTGTCATCTATGATCGCGTAAGTCACGAAAGCGCATAAGGTTTCTTGTGGTGGGCGTGACGACCAAATTCTTCACAAAAAAGGGAGTTGAGATAATGTCCAAACTGCTTAAATTGATGGGTGGCGTTGCCCTGGTCTTGGGGCTTGGCCTTGGCCCCCAAATGGCTGCGTCCTCGGCCTATGCGCAAAGCAAAGAAATTTCGGTGATTGATTTTGGCGGGGCCTTTGGCGCGGCCATGCGGGAGGCGATGTATAAACCCTATACCGCCGCCACCGGCATTGCCGTCAACCAACAAGAATATAACGGCGAAGTCGCCAAAATTAAGGCGATGGTCGATACCGGTAATGCGCCGCTCGAAGCGGTGGATATTGATGCGCCTTCGTTAAAAGAAGGTTGCGATGCCGGGGTGTTGGAAAAACTCGATTACAGCAAAATCGGGCCGCGGGAACAATGGATGCCCGGCACCGCGCTTGAATGCGGGGTTGGCACGATTCTCTATTCGTTCGTGATTGCCTATGACGGCGATAAATTGAGCAAAGGCCCGGCGGGCATCAAAGATTTCTTTGATGTCAAAAAATTCCCCGGCAAACGCGGATTGTGGAAAAAACCGACGTCGACGTTGGAATTTGCTTTATTAGCCGATGGTGTGCCAGCCAAAGACGTTTACAAAATGTTGGCGACCAAGGCGGGGCAAGACCGCGCATTTAAGAAACTCGACACCATCAAATCGAACATTGTCTGGTGGGAAGCCGGGGCGCAACCGCCGCAACTTTTGGCTTCGGGTGAGGTCAATATGACCATTGCCTGGAATGGTCGCATCGCCGCCGCCAACAAAGAAGGCAAAAACTTCAAAATCGTGTGGAAAGACCAATTGCTGGATCGTGAATTTTGGGCGATTCCCAAAAACAGCCGCAACCCCCAAGGGGCGTATGATTTCGTGAAATTTGCGGTGTCCGACAAGGTGTTGGCCGACATCACCAATTACATCCCCTATGGCCCGGCGCGGAAAACCGCTTTGTCCTTGGTTCCGGCGAGTATTCGCAGCCAATTGCCGACCGACCTGGTAAATATGAAGGCCAGTTTGCTGATCAACAGCGATTTCTGGGGCGATCATGGCGATGAATTGCGCAACCGCTTTAACGGCTGGTTGGCGCAATAGTTGGCTTGTTCGGAGGTTCCTCCTTAGGGAGGGTCTGAATAAGGCGAAAAAATCTCTGACCCCCCCTTCCTGCTTAGGAAGG
>JASGCR010000168.1 GCA_030054015.1 Candidatus Symbiobacter sp.
TATCCCCCCCTTCTAAAGAAGGGGGGGTAAATAAATTTTCGACTTATTCAGACCTGCCTTAACGCGACCCTATTTGAAGCGAAAGGTAATTCGCCCCTTGGTCAGGTCATAAGGAGTCATCTCGACATTGACGCGATCACCGGCCAGTACTCTGATGCGATTCTTGCGCATTTTCCCCGAAGTATGGGCAAGTACTTCGTGTTCATTATCCAATTTCACCCGAAACATGGCATTGGGCAGCAATTCGCTCACCGTGCCAGAAAATTCAATGACGTCTTCTTTTGGCATTCCACTTCCTTGGTCGCAGCATCCGGGCTTGGCATCCGGGTTTGGCATCTGGGCTTGGTCACAGCATCCGCGGCATCGGACGGTCTCGCCCGCGCTCACCCTTGCTTCCTATCACAGGATGATAAAGCACAGCAAGCATTTATTTGCGAGAATTGTGTTAAGTCCGCCGCCGCGCCATATAAAGAGCTTCAAAAAAAGGGGGCGTCAAAAAAAGGGGCGTCATTACCCGCCGAAATATCCGTGGAACACGGATATTTCGTGTCGGGTAATCCCCCAGGAGTATTGGGGAATAATACTCCTGGGGGATTACCCGACACGCCGCATAAATGCGGCGGCGGGTAATGACGCTCCCTTTTTGGGAATATTACTCCCTGGTAATGACGCAGTTTTTAAGTCTACCGGACACTGGCGGCGGCGAGGATTTCCAACACAATTTGCTTGCGGTCGAGGGTAAGGCGGTTGGCATCCGACAACAGCACCACCGATTTTTCCCATAATGACACCAGGCCGGCCAGTCCCAAATGACGCAGCAATTGCCGGGCTGCCTCGGACTCGGCGGCGGACCAGGGCGCGGACTGGCTGCTTTGGCTGGGAAAACTTTGGGCGCGGGCGGCGGCGGCAATCACGCGGGTCAAAAAACGCGGCCATACTTCGCAAAAATGGCTGAACAGATCGGTCGCGGGTTCGGTGGCGGCTTTGGTGGCGCGGCTGCGGGCGGTGGCACTGGCGGCGAGACGCTCGGCCAATTGGTGGCAGGCCGGGGTTTGCGCCGGCGAAGCCAAATCAGGCCTGGCCAACAGCCCCAAAAATTGCAGATAAAATTCATGCACCCCGCCGCTCAGCATCACGACCGCCTGCCCCAACGACCCCTCGCCCAGACTGACCGCCAGGGATAATTGGGCCGGATCGGTCAGGCCATAATGGGTCAAAGCCTGGCGCATCACCGCGTCGGACAAGGGCGACAAGGCCAGTTTCAAACAACGCGAGCGCAAAGTCGGCAACATCCGCGCCGCCACATGATTCACCACCAAAATCAAGCAATAAGCCGCCGGTTCTTCCAATAATTTTAACAGGGCATTTTGGGCGTTGGGGGTAAAATCATCAATCGCATCAATAATCACCACCCGCCAAATGCCTTGGCTGGGGCGCAATTGCATAAATCCCCCTAAATCACGCACCTGTTCGACCGAAATTTGGCGGGGGGGGGCTTTGCCGCCCGCCTCGCCCAGGCCGCGCTCAATCACGAACAAATCACGATGGGTGCGGGCCGAAATCTGCCGCATCACCGGCACGTCAAGGGGGATGGCAAGATTTTGCGCCGAAGCTAAATCTGGAATATTTTCCGTAGGCGGGGGTGTTTTTGGCGGCACCGCCATGGCAGCGGGCGGCGGCAGTTCCGGCAGGTCAAAGCCCAAGCCAAAACTCGGCGCGGCTTGCGGCGGTGTGGCCAGGGAGGATTGTGGCGGCGATGCCACGGGCGGGGGGGCACCTGGCTGTACCGCCAGGACAAACCGCGCCAGCCGCCAGGCCAGGCTCGCCTTGCCGATGCCGGATTTGCCACAAAGCCAGATGCCATGATGAAGTTGCCCCCGCCGCATGGCATCCAACAGATTTTTTTCCGCCGTTGCGTGACCGTACAGAACCGAATTTTCCGCGGGTGGCGGCATCGCCAAGGCGAGACCGCCGGAGTCCGATGCGTCCGCTGCCTCCGCTGCCTCCGCTTCGACCATCTCTTCCGCTTCTTCGCTTGACGGAGCCAATTTTGCCGCCATTTTTCTTTACTCCGTGTCCTTGAGAATTCGCCTTTATGCTCCCCTTCGTAAGGAAGGGCTGAACAAATCGTACTGCCCCCCTTCCTAAGGAACTACTGAATAAGTCTAGTTTTACCCCCCCTTCTTTAGAAGGGGGGGATAGTTGAGCTTAGCTGCGCAGCAGCTTAGCTCAACTTGGGGGGGTTGGTGATGTTGAAAATATATTAATAGAATCAACCTATTGCACCACCCCCCCCAAGAAAAGCTTTGGCTCGTAAGCACTCGCCAAGCTTTTCTATCCCCCCCTTCTAAAGAAGGGGGGGTAAATATATTTTCGACTTATTCAGACCTTCCTAAAGGACACTCCGAACAAGTCTCAAAAACAAAAAAATGGCATTTGCGAGCGGGCGTAAACGCCCGCGAAGCAATCCAGAAAAATCGAATAATTTCAGGATGCTACTGGATTGCTTCGCGGTTGCGATGCAACCGCTCGCAAATGCCACTTTTTTTCGTTTTTGCGACTTATCTATACCCTTCCTAATCAGGAAGGGGGGGGCAGGAGCGTTTTCCAACTTAACACGCTACCAACCATCGCGCCGCCGCCAGGCCGCAAATTCCATGAACAAGGGCAAAAACGGGTCGGCGGGCAAATCTTTCAATGTCGCCGCATCTCCGCCCGCCGCACGTATATGCCTGAGCCGCCGCGTCGCCAATAAACCCACCAACCGAATCGGCATCAGGGTTTTCGGCAAAGCGGCACATAAAGGGCGGATTTTATCCAATTGCGCCTGCGCATCGGGGGGCAGCTCCGCCAATTTCAGGCGCGGCAAGCGTTCAGGAAAAGCCGACATCATGCGCACCACCCCATAAATTTGTCCCAATTTATGCGCCGTGTCGAGCGAATTTTGCCCAAGATGCGATTTGCCCAGCATCGCCGCCGCCAATTGGAGGGTCGTACCCTCATGGGTTGCGGCATAATTCCAGATATTTTCGCTGGTCGCAAAATAATCATCCTCCCAGGCCACAAGCTGCATCTCGACCATCGCCAATAATTTTGCGACGGGAAGGTGATAATGGCGACACACCATCGCCAATTGATCATGCAGGGCCCAATGGCGGCTGCCACGATGCGCGGCCAAGGCTGATTTATGGGCGGGTTTAGGGGCGGGGTTAGCAGAGGGTGCTTTGGCGGATTCGTCGTCCGGATCAAGGCGGGTCAAAAAATCCCGCCACCAGGCCAGGCGGATCGCCCCGATTTGGCGTTCACGCACCCGCATTCGGATGGCGGCCAGCTCGAAGGCAAAAGCAAACACCACCCCCATATCCGTACGCACCCGCCGCGGCGCGAAGAGGGTCAGCAAATAATGTTCGCGGTCGTGATCACGCAGATTCATGATTTTTCGCCAAGGGAGGTTAGATTAATTCTACGCAATGTTTGACATCTTGGAGCAAATTATTGATGTTGATGTCAAATCTTTTTAACATATTCCTTACCCCGTCGCAACTTTATTGGCGGAGTCACAAGTCCGCCCCACAAAAAATCCTTGCCTTTTCATTGCCTAACTGGAAGATTAAGCCTAAGGATAAATCATCTCGCCTGCGGAGTATGAACATGACCGGTGCTGAATTTGATTGGAATGACCCGATGCGCCTTGCCGACCAATTGTCCGAGGAAGAACGGATGATCCAAGACACGGCGCGCAAATTTGCCAATGAACATTTGGCCCCGCGGCTGCCCCGCATGTTCCGCGACGAGACCACCGATCCCGATATTTTCCGGGCTTTTGGCGATTATGGCCTGTTGGGCAGCGGCGTCGCGCCGGATTATGGCGGGGCCGGCCTTAGCGCGGTGGCCGAGGGACTCATCATGCGCGAGATTGAACGGGCGGATTCGGGATTTCGGTCGATGGCCTCGGTGCAATCGTCCCTGGTCATGCTCCCCATCGAAAAATTCGGCTCGGAAGCGCAAAAAAAACATTTCTTGCCCAAATTGGCGGCGGGTAGCTATGTCGGTTGTTTTGGCCTGACCGAGCCGGATCATGGCTCTGACCCCGCGGGCATGACCACCCGCGCCAAAAAAGTCGCGGGCGGTTTTCATTTGTCCGGGTCAAAGACCTGGATCACCAACGCGCCCATGTCGCAGGTCTTGATTATCTGGGCCAAATTAAAGGGCGACGACAATCAAGACGAGATTCGCGGATTTATCCTTGAACGCCCTGACCTCGCCAAACCGGTCAAGGGCCTCGAAACCCTGGCAATTAAAGGCAAAGTGGGGTTGCGCGCCTCGGTCACGGGCAGTATCATGATGGATGAATGTTTTGTTCCGGATGAAAATATTTTGCCCCATGTGCGGGGTTTGAAGGGGCCATTTACCTGTTTGAATTCCGCCCGTTACGGCATTGCCTGGGGTTCGATGGGGGCGGCGGAGGATTGTTTGGCAACGGTGCGCACTTATTTGCTCGACCGCAAGCAATTTGGTCGCCCGCTCGCCGCCAACCAAATCCTGCAAAAGAAAATGGCCGATATGATGACCGAAATTGGCCTGGGCCTGCAGGCGGCGTTGCGGTTGGGGCGGCTCAAAGACCAGGGTGAGGCCGCGCCCGCCCTGGTGTCGATGCTGAAGCGCAATAATTGCGGCAAAGCCCTCGATATTGCCCGCATGGCGCGAGATATGCTGGGCGGCAATGGCATTTCCGATGAATTTAAGGTCGCCCGCCACATGGTTAATCTCGAAGTCGTCAACACCTATGAAGGCACCCACGACATCCACGCCCTCATTTTAGGCCGCGAAATTACCGGTATTGCGGCGTTTTAGGCGGCGGGGGGGCAAGCGGGGGGCGGCGGGTAATGACGCTATTTATTGACAGCCCGCCTTTATGGTCTTATGATTAGATTATATTAATCTAATTTTTGATATACTCTGTTTCCAAATGAATTCCGCTTTACGACCCCCCCTTCTTTAGAAGGGGGGGAAAGCGACGCTTAGGGCGAAGCCCTTAGCGGAGCTAGGGGGGTTGGTGAGATTGAAAATCTATTTATACCCCGTTTCCTAAAGAATTCTGATTATGACCCCCCCTTCCTGCTTAGGAAGGGGGGGAAACCTCCGCTTGGCGGCTTGCCGCCTAGCGGAGGTCGGGGGGGTTGGTGACATTGAGAATCTATTAGCATAACCAACGCATTACACCAACCCCCCCAAGAAAAGCTAAGAATTTTTTTAGCAAAAAATTCTAG
>JASGCR010000004.1 GCA_030054015.1 Candidatus Symbiobacter sp.
GGGCTTCGCCCTAAGCGTCGCTATCCCCCCCTTCCTAAGCAGGAAGGGGGGGTCAGTACGAGTTATTCTGACCTTCTTAAAGAGCGTCATTACCCGCCGCGCTGTCCGTGGATAACGGACAGCGCGGCGGGTAATGACGCTCCCTTTTTTAACGCTCCCTTTTTTCCGCTCTTTTTTTGTTGCTCTTTCGTTAGGTGGCGGCAAGAGGAGTCGTCATTACCCGCAGATTTTTGCCGCAAAGCGGCATAAATCTGTCGGGTAATCCCCCAGGAGTTTAAGGAATAATACTCCTGGGGGTAATGACAATTTCTCTTCACGACATAAAATTGCCCCCCGCCGCTTCAATCAACCGCTTTGTAATATCGTGGCGCGGGTGGGTAAAGATTGTCTCCGTCGCGCCTTGTTCGATAATTTTCCCGCGATCAAGGATGAGGCAGCGATGGCTCATGCTGCGAATCACCGCCAAATCATGGCTGATGAATAAATAAGCGAGGCCGCGCCTGGCTTGAATGTCGCGCAATAACAGCAATAATTGCTGTTGCAGGCTGCGATCCAGGGCCGAGGTTGGCTCGTCCAACACCACCACAAGCGGCGATAGGATCAAGGCGCGGGCAATGGCGATGCGTTGCCGCTGCCCGCCCGAAAATTCATGGGGAAAACGGTGGCGCGAGTCGGGATCAAGACCAACCTCCACCAATAAATCGATTAATTTTTGCTCTTTTTCGGCCTGGGTTAGTTGCGGAAAATGCTGCCGCAAGCCCTCGGTCACCGATTGCGCCACGGTCAGGCGCGGATTGAGCGAGCCAAACGGGTCTTGAAAGACCAATTGAAAATTTTGCCGCATCTGCCGCAACTCACGCGGGCGGAATTGCGCCGTATCCTGTCCCAGCCAGGCAATTTTCCCCTCCGATTTGATCAGGCGCAAACAGGCCAGGCCAAGGGTGGTCTTGCCACTGCCACTGCCGCCCACAATCCCAATCGTCTCGCCCGCCCGCAGTGTGATATCGATGCCATCCACCGCTTTGAAATATTTTTTTACGCGGTGCCAAAGCGGGGTTTTCAATTTGTGCCAGACTTTGATGTCATGGGCGGTCAGCAAAGTCTCGGCGTCTGGCGATATCGGCGACGGATGTCCCTGCGGCACCGCGGCGAGTAATTGCTTGGTATAATCCTGGCGGGGATTCTGCATGAGGGTTGCGGTGTTTCCGGATTCTAAAATCTCCCCCTTTTGCATCACGCAAATGCGGTCAGCCAATTGCGCGACCAGGTGCAAATCATGGGAGATCAGCAACATCGCCATGCCGCGCTGTTGTTTAATCCGGCGCAATAACGCAATAATCTGCCATTGAATGGTGGCATCGAGGGCGGTGGTCGGCTCGTCCAGAATCAATAAATCGGGTTGATTGGCCAGAGCCATGGCAATCATCACCCGTTGCCGTTGCCCGCCCGATAATTGATGGGGAAAGGCATCCAGGCGGCGTTCCGCCTCATCCAGTCCGACTTCGTTTAAGAGATCAATGATTTTGGCCTTAAATTGCGGCAGCGTGTGGCGCAGGGGCGGAGATTTGCCATCCGGGGGGGCATTTTGATGCCGCCACAAATTTTCGCCAATTTGCCGCCCAATCCGATGCAACGGATTCAACGCGGATAAGGGTTCCTGGAACACCATCGCCATTGCCGCACCACGGATTTCTTGTAAGCGCGCGGGTTTGGCTCCGACCAGTTGCTCACCCCGCCAGGTGATCGAGGATGCGGGCCCAAACTCCATTTGGCGCGGCGGGATCAGTTGCAACAAGGACATTGCCGTGACCGACTTGCCCGATCCCGATTCCCCGACCAGGGCCAGGGTCTCCCCTGCCGCAATGTCAAAGGAAATATTTTTTACCGCCGCCACTGGACGTGGGGAATGGGCGGCAAAGGTGAGGGCTAAATTACGAACCTCTAACAAAGCCTCACTCTTTTCGCTGTGGGCGGGGGGGATAGAATTTGTCGTCATGGGCGTTGCGTGTCCAAACTGCGTTCGCTCACCGCATCGCGCAGGGCTTCGCCAATAAAAATCAGCAAACACAACACCAAGGCCAGCAAGACAAAAATCGACAAACCGATCCAGGGCGATTCGATATTGGCTTTGGCTTGCGACAACAAAGCTCCCAGCGATGGCGACCCCGGCGGCAAGCCAAATCCCAGAAAATCCAACGACACCAACAAGGTCAGCGAGCCATTTAAGATAAAAGGTAAAAACGTCACCGTCGCCACCAAGGCATTAGGCAAAATATGGCGAAAGATAATGCGCGGCGGCGCAATGCCCAAAGCCCGCGCCGCCAGCACATACTCGAAATTGCGGGCGCGGACAAATTCGGTGCGCACCACCCCGACCAGGGCAATCCAACTAAACAGCACCATCAATCCCAACAGCCACCAAAAATTCGGCTCGATAATCGCCGCCAGGATAATCAACAGGAAGAGTTGCGGCATCCCGCTCCATATTTCGATAAAGCGTTGTAGCAACAAATCGGTCACACCGCCCAAATAGCCCTGGATGGCACCCGCTATCACCCCAATCCCACTCGATAACACCGTGAGGGCGAGACCAAATATAATCGAATAACGATAGCCATAGAGCAATTGCGCCAAAATATCCCGGCCCTGGTCATCGGTACCCAGCCAATGCTCGGCCGAGGGGGGGGCGGGATAAGATTGGCCGGGATTGTTGCCGATCGTCACATAAGAAAATTTAATCGGCGGCCATACCATCCAGCCATTTTGGTTGATTTTGTCGCGGATATAGGGATCGCGGTAATTGGTGAAACTGGCAAAATCGCCGCCAAATGTCGTTTCCGGATAATCAAACAGCACCGGAACATAAAGTCGGTGTTGATAAGACAATAATAAAGGCCGGTCATTGGCAATAATTTCTGCACCCAGCGCGGCCACAAACAACCCCATAAACACCAGGAGTGACCAATAGCCGCGGCGGTTGCTTTGGAATTTTCGCCAAGGGCGGTGCCAGGCCGATGCCGAGCCGGAGGAGAGAGAGGATTGTTTCATAAGTTGCGGGCGACTTTAGTGAGGTCGAAATATTAAGCGCAAGACCGAACGGCGCCCAATTGCCGCTCAGCCCCTTTTCAAATAATCAATGCGCGGATCAACCAGCATTGTGACAAAATCGGTCAGCAAATTCAAGATAAGCCCCATCAGCGAAAAAATATAGACGCTCGCAAAAATAACCGGAAAATCGCGGTTGACGGCGGCCTCAAACCCCAACAAACCCAAACCATCCAGCGAAAATATCACCTCGACCAACAAAGCCCCGGTAAATAAGATGCCGATCAAGGCGGCGGGAAAGCCCGAAATCACCAACAACATGGCGTTGCGAAAGACATGGCGGTAGAGAATGCGCCCCTCGGACAAGCCTTTGGCGCGGGCGGTGGTGACATAAAGTTTGCCCATCTCATCGATAAAACTGTTTTTGGTGAGAAAGGTCAGGCTGGCAAACCCGCCCACCACCAAGGCGGTAATCGGCAACACCATGTGCCAGAGATAATCGCCCATCCGCGCCCAGAGTCCCAGCTCAGCCCAGTTGCTCGATACCAGACCGCGCAAGGGGAAAAACGACCAATAACTGCCGCCGGCAAATAAAATCACCAACATAATCGCCAGCAAAAACCCCGGAATGGCATAGAAAATAATCAGTATGGTACTGGTCACCAGGTCAAATTTGCTGCCCGACCGCGCCGCTTTGGCAATGCCGAGCGGAATCGATATGCCGTAAATCAACAAAGTCGACCACAGGCCAAGCGACAAGGACACCGGCAATTTATCAAGGATGAGGCCAATCACGGTGCGATCCGAATAAAAACTTTTGCCAAAATCGAATTGCAGGTAATTCACGATCATTTTGATGAAGCGGGTGAAAGGCGGCTCATCAAACCCATAGATTTTTTTGATGCGCTCCACCAATTCCGGCGACAGGCCGCGATTGGCGCGGCTTTGCATCATATTGTTGCTGCTGGCGGCGGTGGCATCGCCCGACGCGGTAAACCGCGCCGTGGGATCAAGCGATTGCCCCTTAATGGCCGCCAATGTGCGATCCACCGGGCCGCCTGGAGCCGCCTGGATGATGACAAAATTCACCACCATAATCCCCAGCAAAGTCGGGATCATCAGCAGAATGCGGCGCAGGAAATACCAAGACATTTTCGGGCTTTCAGACGGCGGCAATGTTGCCGTATTTATTCGGACATTCCTAAAAAAGGAGCGTCATTACCCGCCGGACTGCAAGCGGTTTGCCGCTTGCAGTCCGAGTCGGGTAATCCCCCAGGAGTATTATTCCCCAAAACTCCTGGGGGATTACCCGACTCGCGCTGTCCGTTATTCACGGACAGCGCGGCGGGTAATGACGCTCCTTTTTTGGGAATGACACTCCTTTTTTAGGACTTATTCAGACCTTCCTTAATCATCGTAACCAAGAAAAATTCAACGCGCCAAGCCATATTCTTTTATAACTTCTTCAATCGGAATGGCCTTCTCACCACTGGCGTAAAATTCTGTCAAGGCCGCCTCGGCCAGACGCACATCGTGGCAATCTTCGATATATTGAAGAATCGCTTGTTCAATACATTTCTCGGTCGACATGCCATTTTCCTCGGCCAATTTGCCAAGGGATTCCTCAATTTCAGTGGGTAATTCAATCGTAATCATGAGACGCGCCTTTCCTGAAACCCAATAATATAATGAAAAGAGCAAAAAATCATTCATCGCTGCCGTTTTTCGTACCTGACCAAACAGGTGACCAGGATGCACAATAATGTACCCGCCTGCAAAGTATAAGCGAAGGGTGTCATGGATTAATCCTTTCTGATTCACGGAATAAACCCGATCAGAGTCCTCATTCCCTACCGGCACGCACGGCAAAATAGGTGACAAGAATGCACAGAAAAGTACCGCCAAACAAAAAATAAGCCAAGGGTGTCATTTGCTACCCTCCCCCTATTTCCCCTCAATTTTCGCGGTTTTGGCGGGTTATGCCCGCAACAGATTTATATCATCTTGGTGCCTGCTCCAGAGAGTTAGATGAATGTTATAATTTCTTAAAGCCATTTCCACTTTGGGGGGTACCGATTTTTCATTATCGTTTATCACGGCGATTGCCGTTTGCTTTTTGGGGCGCGTGTTTTCGATGTCTTGATAGGCCATGATTAGATTCTGGGCATATTGCCTGGTCGGATTGTTGAAGATTCGCATAATGATTTCGGGCTGACCTTTTGGTTTTGGGATCACGTAATCAAACATCTGATTAAATCCTGATTTACCGATAAACGTGGCGGTTTTAATAAAAGCGATACTATTTTCGTTTAACCAATCCTCAACCTCTTCAAAAAAAAGCGACGTGACGTTGCTTGATGCCAAAAAAAACATGTCATTGACCGCCAGGATTGCCTGAATCAAACTGTGTTTTTTTAGGGCAAAGTTACTTTTAACGGCTTGGACTTGCAAAACTCCTTTTTCGTCTTTGACGCCAAAACCATTCAAGGTGGTGCAGAGAATATCTTTCCGCTTTGGACTCCGTTTAATATCAAGGCCTGAATGTTCCAAGTCAATCAAGGTTTCGCCACCATCGGAAAGCAAATAGCCTTCCCCGTCGATTTTGACGTAAATTTGGATATAGTCATTGTGTCGGTCTAAGAATGGCGTGGTTATTTCCGTCCAATTATCAAGCTGTTTATAGCTGATATGGCTTCGCAACCAGTCGACATACTCATCCAACATCGGTCCAGTTTCAGTCATCGCGGATGCCTGTTCTAAAATTGCTTGGTATATTTATATTACAATAACGCATAAAATCATGCAGCGTTTGATTAAAATTCTCGGGATTGACAAAGTGAGTGATAGGCAATTCATACGCCCATTTATCATGATAACCTTCACGATAGATATGGATGTGAGGGGAACCAATTTCGGCATCATCTGGATTGCGATGCTTCGTCCCAAAATCAACCCGTGCCAAGATAATGGAGTTCCGTGCACGATTTTGCAGGGTCGATTTTATCAAGTTAATTTGAGATCGGTATAAATCCAGGAAGAAATTTTCTGTTTTGTCAGAAGAGACAAGAGAAAATTTATTTCGGGCAAGGACAGAAATTTCAGACTGAAAATTGTCATTTGAGTCTAAAATTTTTTCCATTGCCAAAAGGCGGTCTGCTTCGCTTTGCGAAATAACCATCGATCAAACTTTCTCCATTTAATTACCCTTCTAAGGTGAGATTAAATGAGTTTGATAAGTTATTCAACCGATATAAAGCCTAATAATAATTTCCTTGCCAACGCCTCCGTTCCGAAACTATTTCCCCTCAATTTTCGTGGGGTCGAGATACCAGCCTTCGAGGTCAAATCCCTGCCAGGGCAAAGTTGCGGCATGGCCGTAACGATTCCAATGCGCCACCCGCACCGCGTCAATATAATACATGGGGATGAGGATATGGCTCCATAACAAAGCGCGATCCAGCGCATGGCTGGCACTCTCCAAATCCTTGCGCGAACGCGAATTGATCAGAATTTCAACCAATTTATCGATGGCGGGATTGGCGAGGCCACTGAGATTTTGGCTGCCGTCAGTTTTGGCCGCCGCGCTGCTCCAGTAATTGCGCTGTTCATTGCCGGGGCTCAGCGATTGCGTGAACAGACCCACCATCATATCATAATCGAATTTATCCACCCGCGCCTGGTATTGCGAGGGATCAACCGTACGAATTTTGGCGCGAATGCCAATCCGCTCTAAATTACCAGTAAAGGGCAAAATAATCCGTTCCAATAAGGGATTGTTCAACAAGATTTCAAAGGTAAATTCTTGTCCCGCCTCATTGACCAATTTGCCATTTTTGATCACCCATCCGGCCTGGCTCAGCAAATTTATCGCCTGTTTCAACCCATCGCGGATGACACCGCTGCCGTCGCTTTTGGGCGGGGCGTAAATCTGGGAAAATACTTCCGGCGGCAAACCGCCTTTAAGCGGGGTTAAAATCGCCAATTCGGCTTTACTGGGCAGGGATTTTGGGGCGGCCAGGGTTGAATTCATGAAATAACTGTCGGTGCGTTTATAGGCATTGTAAAATAGGGCTTGATTGCTCCATTCAAAATCAAAGCAATAGGCTAAGGCCGCCCGCACCCGCGCATCGGCAAAAATCGGTCGCCGCAAATTATAGACCAAACCCTGCATCGGGGCCGGGAAACGAGTGGGCAAAGTGGTCTTGACCAATTTACCACTGGCCAAAGCGGGTGATTCATACCCAATCGCCCAATTTTTTGACGAAGGTTCAATCCGCAGATCCAATGCCCCGGATTTCAACGCCTCTAAGGCCACCGTGTCGTCGCGGTAATAATCGATGCGAATCTGGTCAAAATTAAAGCGTCCACGATTGACCGCCAAATCGCGCCCCCAATAATCGGGGCGGCGTTCATAGGTAATGGCGCGGCCAGGATCAACCGCGCCCACTTGGTACGGCCCACTGCCCAATATTGGCGACAGGCTGGTTTCATCAAATTTACGGCTCTCAAACCATTTTTGCGACAAAACCGGCAAAGACCCCACCACCATCGGCAATTCGCGGTTGTTTTTATTGGCGAGGGTAAATTTCACCCGCGCCGGGTCTAAGGCCTCAATCTTGCTGACATCCGCCCAGTACGAGGCATAAATTGGCCGCCCTTGTTGCCTGAGCAGATTAAAACTAAACACCACATCGGCGGCAGTGAGCTTTGACCCATCGGCAAATTTGGCCTCAGGCCGCAAATGATAAATGACATAACTGCGATCCGGAGCCAATTGGAACCCATCCGCCAGCAAACCATAAAGCGTATAAGGTTCATCGTCACTTTGTACCGTCAATGTGTCAAAGGTGAGATAGATGTTGCCAGCCGGATTGCCTTTGAGGATATAGGGGTTCAGCGAATCAAACGTACCAATGGCCGCCATCCGCACCAAGCCGCCTTTGGGGGCTTTGGGGTCAAGATAGTCGAAATGGTCAAATCCGGGTTTGTATTTCACATCGCCATAAAGCGACAATGCCGGTTGCAGCTTGCCGCCCCCGCTTTCTGAGGCGGTGGCCGGGCGGGCGGTTGGCAAGCAAAAAACCGCCCCCATCAGGGCAAAAATGGCGAAAAAATGGGCGCGTGGGCGCGGGCGATTCAGGTGTGTCATACGGGGGGTTTTATCACCAAATCCGATTTTTGCCAAGGCGTCTGCCAAGGTATCTACCGAGGTATCTGCCGCGGCGTCTGCCAAGGCGTCTGCCAAGGCGGGTTACAGCGCAAAACCTGTGCCGCAATTGGACAGTCTGCGTCATGAGCATCCGGCAGATACCCCACCCCCATCAGAAATTCATGGACAATTTCACCGCCGGTAAAACGGAAGTTTTTGCGAAAAATTTTCACCCAATCGGCAAGATTTTGCGGATGATGGGCATCAAGCCAGGCCGCAAACCCGCCATGCGAGTCCCGCATCGCCATAATTTGGGCGGCATTGTAAATAATGGCGGCGATTTTAAGGCGGTTGCGGATGATGCGGGCATCGGTCAGCAAACGCGCCCGCGCATCCTCGTCATAAGCGGCGATCTTGGCCACATCATAATGGTCAAAAGCCGCCGCCATCCCGTGGCGACGTTTTAAGATAATGTCCCAGGACAATCCTGCCTGGGATATTTCCAGCACCAACCGCTCAAACAATGCCGATTCCCCCCGAATCGGAAAGCCATGCTCGGTGGCGTGAAACTCCTGGTGGGCGGGAGCAGTGGCGGCGAATCGGCAGTAACTCATGGGGTACATTCCCAAAGCGGCATCGCGCCGCGCTTATTCAGACCTTTCTTAAGGTTAAACTCCGAATAAGTTTTCAATCAGACCGCCCGATTGACCGCGACGGGGGCGGTGGCGGATAGTTTGGCCGCCGCCCGCAAGTCCTGCGCCGCTTTAATTGACGAAACCGGTGTCAAGGCCCCAGAGAGCGAGGGGGTCACGGACTGGTTCGCCATGGCTTTAATCTTATCTTGGACCGTCTGTTGCGACGGCGCAAGCACAGAGGCTGTGGTTGTGGTCGGTAGGGTTGGCGTCGTGCCGTACAAGGGGGATGAATTTACGTTCATAATAACCTCCTTCGATGATGGTTAGCACCTTGGAAAATGAGGGCAAATGGCCTCGGTTGGAGTGCGACCGTTAGACCTGAATGTTTTTCAAAGCCGGGCCAGTTGGCCTCAAGGTCTGCGCGACGGTTTGCGCAACCGTTGGGGCGACGTAGGGTTTCCGTACTTGCTCTTTCAAGGCTTGCAGGGATTCCACGGCCGGCGAGACATATTTGGCCAGGCCCGGATGGGCATTCCGTTGTTCGGTTGCGATGATTAATCTTTGCGTTAAATTGGACATTTCTATCTCCTTTGCGGGAAAGATTGCTCTATTTAAGTTGTCTATAACATAGTTCATCTCTCGACACAACTGGTTTGCGGCATTTTTACACACGGTTGGGGATATGAGCAAAATCTTGCGCAAAATCGGTAGCGTCTCACGGGTGAGCCTACCACCCCTCACTATAAAAAAAGAAAGGCGTCAAAAAAAGAGCGTCATTACCCGCCAGACTGCAAGCGAATTTTCGCTTGCAGTCTGAGTCGGGTAATCCCCCAGGAGTATTATTCCCCAAAACTCCTGGGGGATTCCCCGACTCGAAATATCCGTGTAACACGGATATTTCGGCGGGGAATGACGCTCTTTCTTTCCGCTTGCGCTAACTTAAGAGCGTCAAAAAAGTGAGCGTCATCACCCGCCGCCGCCTTGAGGCGGCGAGTCGGGTGATCCCCCAGGCATTTTGGAAATAATGCTCAATTTAACATCACCCCCCCATTGCCGCCATAAACCGCCGCACCGCTTCGGGCAATCCGACCAAAAATGCCTCGGACACCAGGGCGTGACCGATGGAGACTTCGTCGGGTTTGACGCATTCCACCAACTTGGCCAGGTTAGCCAAAGTCAGATCATGTCCGGCATTCACCCTTAACCCTAATTGCCGCGCCCGCGTGGCGGCGGCGGCTAATTTTTCCAATTCGCGGTCTAAGTTTGCCAGGGTGGTTTTTGCCAGGGTGGTTTTTACCTGGGCGGCCTTTTCCTGCCCCTGTTCCTTATGCCAGGCGGCTTCGGCCAGGGCATAGGGCCCGGTGTAAAATTCCACGGCCTGGATGCCATAACGCGCCGCCATTTCAACCGATTCCACATCGCCCCAAATAAACAAACTCAGGCGGGAAATTTTGCCCAAATTTTTGACCGTCAAAGCCAATAATTCCATGTCATCGCGCGCTCCCCAGCCGCGTTCCGAGGTTTTTTCGCCAAGATTGACCGGCACGATGGTGAATTGCTGTGGCCTTATGCGTTCAACAAATTCTAATAAATCGGGACGCAAATCCCCCTCGACATTCATTTCGGCGGTGTCTTTGATGCCTTTGCCCTCGCAAGCCGCCCTCCGTTTCGCCATTAAATCCATCACCGCCACAATATCGCTGAACAAGGCATGACGTTGGTCGGCGCGGGGATGCAAGGTAATGCCATGCGCCCCCGCCGCCAAACACGCCTGGGCCGCCGCCGTGACATCGGGGCCGAAATGATCGCGGGCATTCCGTACCAGGGCGATTTTATCGAGATTGCAACTCAGGCGCAGGATGGTCATAGGTTCTCCCTATTTTGCATTTGCCAAATTTCCCCCAAATTATTGTCCGGTTTGCAAACGATCCATGAGTTGTTTGACGGTTGGAATAAACCCATGGGCATAAAATGGGTCGCTGGCAAAGCGATAGGCATTATGGCCGGCAAACATCAATTGATGATCAATGTCATCGGAATGGCTGATGGTTTGCAAGGTTTTTTGGATGCAGAACGAGCGCGGATCGGGCGATTTGCCGGTGGTATTGCCCTCATGCTGCGACCAATTCGAGAAAATACATTGCGACAAACAGCCCATACAGTCAATTTGATCGCGCCGAATCTCTTCGGCTTCGGCGGGGGTGACAAAGATCAAGGTGGATTCCGGCGTACGCAAGGCCTCGGTAAACCCTTGCGTCTCCCAATTTTTAACCGCGACCAAATCTTTGGCGGTCAAATAAACAATGCGTTGACGCGGGCCAATGCCATGCGCCGCCTCATGTTCGCCATGTGGATGGGTGGTATAGGCCACTTGCCGTTCCGAACGTCCCCGCAACCCACTTAAAAACGCATTTTTGACGGCGGAAGAATAAAACCCGGTCGGACTGAAGCGATTCAGATACACATCGCCCGATTTTAACTCTAGCAAACGTTGTTTCCACACCTGCGAAATCGGGGATTCGACGGTCAATAATGGCCGCGTACCAAATTGGAACGCGACTTTGCCAATGTCGGGATTATCGATCCAATCCTCCCATTCATCCAAACGCCAGACACCGCCCGCCATGACCACCGGAATATGGTCAAGGCCGCATTCCTTCATGACCCGTCGCAATTCTACCACCCGTGGGTAAGGCGGTTCGGGCTGATCGGGGTCTTCGCTGTTGGACAAACCATTATGTCCCCCCGCGAGCCAAGGGTCTTCATACACCACCCCGCCCAGAAATTCGGGAAAGCGGTGATAAGCCCGTTTCCACAAAGCGCGAAAGGCGCGGGCTGAGGAGACAATGGGAAAATAACTCACCCCATATTGGGCCGAGATTTCGGCAATCCGATACGGCATCCCAGCCCCACAGGTCACGCCGTGAATGAGGCCTTTTGCCCCCTCTAACACGCCATGCAAAATTTGCTCGGCGGCGGCCATTTCCCATAACACATTCATGTGAATGCGCCCCTGGCCGCCGGCAATGTCGTGGGCTTTTTGGGCTTGGGCGATGCCGCCCTGGATCGAATAGTGAATCAATTCAATATGGCGTTCGCGGCGGGTGGTGCCTTTATAGATAATCGGGATGATGTTGCCGTTTTGGTCATAAGAATCGGCGTTCACCCCAGAAAATGTGCCAATGCCCCCGGCTTTGGCCCAGGCGCCAGAGCTTTCGCCATTGGACACAGAGATGCCTTTACCGCCCTCGATCAAGGGCAGATAGTCACGACGGTTAATAATCAAGGGTTGCAGATGCTTCACCCTGGCTCTCCTTTGGCCTATGAATGGGGGCGATTGGTTTTTGCCATCGGGATGTGGGCGGAGTCACGCTGGCGCGGATGGGCGCGGTGGCTTAGGCGAAGCCCAGTCGGCTCGACAAAAGTATATCGTTGCGTGGTTGTCAATGAGTTATGTCCCAATAATTGTTGAATAGCACGTAAATCCCCTCCCGATGCTAATAAATGGGTGGCAAAACTGTGGCGTAAAGCGTGGGGCGTGGCGGAGTCGGGTAAATTTAACGCCCGCCTCACCTGGCGCATCTGTCTTTGTACCACGCCAGGATTTAGTTTTCCACCCCGCGCCCCCAGGAAGACCGGCGCGGCCCGATCCATCGCCTGGTTGTCCGAAAAATAGGGGCAGGCGGCGCAATAATCCGCCACCGCATCGGCAATGATCGGCAAAATCGGCACCATCCTGGGCTTGCCGCCTTTGCCCACCAAATGCAGGGTCTCCCCCAGGGGGAGGCAATCCTGCGCCAGATTTAGGGCTTCACCCAGACGCAAACCCGCCCCGTATAACAATAAAAACAAAGCATAATCGCGTTTGCCCTGCCAGGGCGAGGCGGGATGATCGGCGATTTGGGCGAGGGTTTCCGCCGCTTCATGTTCGGACAAGGCTTTGGGCAAACTCAAAGCCCGCTTGGGCAGACGCACCAGCGTAAAGGCATCCGACACGGCCACGCCGCGCTGATCCAGATGGTGGGCAAACCGCCGCAAGGCCGATACAGCGCGTGACCGCGATTCGGCCTGGATGTTTTGCGCTTGCCGCGCCGCCAAATAAGAACGTACATCGTTCAAGGAAAGATGCGACAAACGGGAAAGGTCGGGCTTGTCCCCGTCATGTTGCTGCAAAAACGTAAAAAATTTAGCCAAATCGCGCCCATAAGCATCCAAAGTGTGTATCGAGGCGCGGCGTTGATGCGCCAATTCGGCCAAAAACCCCATCGCCGCCGCTACCAAATTTTCCCGCGCCACCGCTTGGAAATTTTTTTCCAACTTGGCGAGCAGACGCTGCCCCAATGTCGCATCGTTTACATCATCTTTGCGGCGGGGTTGCGGAGTGGGGCGGGGTGTCGGTGCAGCCACCCGGTCAGGCGCAGAATCAGGCGCAATATCGGCCACAGAATCAGGCGCAGAAAAAATTTCGCTCATGGCACATTTTATTCAAGGTTAAGATGAGAGGGTTGGGCCAGCCATCGTCGGACATTGGCAACGATAAACTCGGCTAAAAAATGCACCAATTCGGTACTTTGACCCGGATGATAGACGCCAGGCCGCCTGGCCCCCAAAGCCAATAATCCCACCACCGGCGGACCCAATACCGGCGGAGGCGTGCCAGGTTTTTGGGTTTGTTTTTGGTTTTGATGCTGGTCGGCGGCATCTTTGGCATTATTCGGGTCGCTCAGCTCGGTGGCATCAAGCCTGGTAAAATCATGCCTGGTAAAGTCAAGCAAGGCCAAGGCATCGGAGCGTACCAAACCGACGGCTTTGTGACCATAAATAACGGTGGCGGCGCGGTCATGCCCCCCCGATGGGTCGGCGGGATCAGGTGTCAGATCGGCCCGCAGCAAAATTTTTGCGCTGCCCAAAGTTTGCTGAATAAAGCCAGGCGGCAAGATGCGCACCCCCGCAATCAAGCGGGATGAATGCGCATCCTGCGCATCCTGCGCATCATAAGCCGCCGTTTTTTTCTCTTTTATATTTTGCTCCGGTGGGGTTGTGGGACGTTCTTGCGGCGCGGAAGCGATGGTCTCTTGCCCGACCAGGCGCAAATGCGGCGGTTTTTTACGCGGCGCGGCGGCGGTTGGTTTGACCGCGCCACCAGGGGACGCACCCGGCGGCGGCGATTCCTCCAAACAAAGCGACACCGCATCCACATCCAGCATCATCGCCAAATCTTCGGTCACCAGGGCGATAAATTCTTCAAAACTTTGCGCCTGCATCAAGCCTAAAATCGCCTGATGTACCCGATTTTGTCCGGCCAGATTATGCCGCGCCACCGCAATCATTTTGCGTTGGGTTTGCCGCAAATCGGTCAAATCATTTTGCAATTTTTCGATCAAGACCTGGCGAAAATCGACAATATCGGGGCCAAATTCACGCGCTTGGGTACGCAAATTTTGCCAAAAATGGGGATTTTTTTCGATAAAATCAGGGAGATAGGCGGCCAGGAATTGAGGGTTTTTCGCCAAATATTCCGCCACCTGGGGGGGTTGCAAACGGGGCGGCGGCAAATTAGGGCGAGGCATCGCGCCCAAAGCCTCGGACGGCATCGCGCCCAAAGCCTCGGACGGCGTCGCGCCCAAAGCCTCGGACGGGGCCGCGCCCAAAGCCTCGGACGGGGCCGCGCCCAAAGCCTCGGACGGGGCCGCGCCCAAAGCCTCGGACGGGTTTGCCGACAAAGCCGCCGCTTCAACCCCTGGTTCCTTTTTGGCGGCAGGGGAATCGGGGCGGGGGGGGGAGTGATCTTTCTGGTTTTGATCCATTGCGCTTTCTCGCTGACTGGCCTTAAGATTACAAGATGAAACGCCAACAAGCTAGTTCCAAAAAAACTTTTACCCTGACGGCACCCCAGGCGGGAAAATCCTCCCCAGCGACCAAGTCGTCACGTCCCGCATCCGATACCGCCCCGCCCGACTGGCGGCTGGTGCGGGTGATGCTGCCCGTGCCGCTTAACACGGTGTTTGATTATGCCGTGCCGCCCGAAATGGACGCGCCAGAGCCGGGCCAATATGTATTGGTACCCTTGGGGTCGCGGCAGGTGATTGGCGTTTCCCTGGCCGCAACCGAAGCGGAAGCGGCGGGTTTTAAGGATGCGATAAACCCGCCATCTCCCCTCCCCCCCGAAGCGGCGGCGCAACCCAGATTAAAAAAAATCGAGAAAATTTTTGATATGCCGCCCATGACCGCGTCTTTGCGGCAATTTATCACCTGGATGGCGGATTATACCCTGGCCCCGTTGGGGGCGGTGTTGCGGCTCGCCCTCAGCGTTCCGGCGGCAATCGAGCCGCCGCGTCCCAAAATTATCTCTCCAAATGATGTGTATTACCGACGGACAACGAATCGGAAGGCCGATGCCGACGGTGAACATAAACCCTACCGACGATCACCCCAAGGCAAAAAAATACTGGAAATTTTGGAAGACGGTTTACCGCATCGCGCCGCCGATCTTTGTTCCGATGGTGACATTTCGCCCGCATCGCTGAAAACCTTGTTGCGCCAAGGTTTGATTGAAATTATCCCCCCGCCCCCGTCCGCCGAAAATTTTCCTGAGCTTGCCCCACCCCCAACCTTACGAAAAAACTTAAACGCAGCCCAGCAAGCGGCAGCCGAAAATTTGTCCGCAAAACTGGGGGAGCGAAAATTTAGCGTCACTTTGTTGGATGGGGTGACCGGATCGGGCAAGACCGAGGTTTATTTCGCCGCGATTGATGCGGCCTTACGCCAAAACCGCCAAGCCCTGGTGTTGTTGCCGGAAATCGCCCTGTCTTTGCAATGGCTTACGCGGTTTCGGGACTATTTTGGTTTTGATCCGCTCATTTGGCATTCCGGCCTCACCCCGCGCACCCGCCGCGAGACCTGGCGGCACCTGGCCACCACCCAGCGCGCGGATTTGGCGCACACCGATCCCGCCGTTAAAGTCGTGGTCGGGGCGCGTTCGGCCTTGTTTTTGCCCTTTGCCGATTTGGGGTTGATTATCGTCGATGAAGAGCATGACCAAGGGTATAAACAAGAAGATGGCGTGTTGTACCACGCCCGCGACATGGCGGTGATGCGCGGCAAGTTTTCCGATGCAACCGTCGTGCTGGCCTCGGCCACCCCCAGCCTGGAGTCGCAATATAACGTCACACGCGGGCGGTTTGATCGCGTGTACCTCCCCGAACGGCCAGGCGGCGCGGTGTTGCCCCAGGTTGCGTTGTTGGATTTGCGCCTCTCGCCGCCGCCCATCGGAAAATTTTTGTCGGAAACCCTGGTGGCCGAGATGCAGCAAACCCTGGCGGCGGGGGAACAGGTGCTGTTATTCCTCAATCGTCGCGGTTATGCGCCGCTGACATTGTGCCGCGCCTGTGGTTTTCGCTTTGCCTGTCGCCATTGCACCTCCTGGTTGGTGGAACATCGCCGCGTCGGGCGGTTGGTGTGCCACCTTTGCGGGGCCAATTACCCCCTGCCCCGCCTATGTCCCGATTGCGGGGCCGAGCATCAATTCGCCGCCTGTGGCCCTGGGGTCGAGCGCATCGCCGAAGAAGTCGAATATTATTTTCCGACCGCGCGTCGGGCGATCATGGCCTCCGATGTCGTCGAGGGCGAGGCCGGAGCCGCCAATTTGGTCGATAAAATGGTGCAGCACGAGATCGACATTATGATCGGCACCCAAATGATGGCCAAAGGCCATCATTTTCCCCATTTGACCTTGGTCGGTGTGGTCGATGCCGATTTGGGTTTGGGTGGCGGCGACATGCGGGCGGGCGAGAAGACCTTTCAAATCTTGCACCAGGTGGGCGGTCGGGCCGGACGGGTGGAGCGGCCTGGGCGGGTGGTGTTGCAAACCTCGGCCCCCGATCATGCCGTGATGAAGGCCTTGGTGAGCGGCAACCGCGACGCTTTTTTGCGCCTGGAAATGGCGGAACGGGAACGCCATGGCTTGCCGCCTTTTACCCGTTTGACGGCGGTGATTGTCTCGTCCGAAGATGCCGCCCTGGCCGAAGCCACCGCACGTGAATTAGGCCGCCGCGCCCCCCGCGGTGACCAGGCGGTGGTGTTCGGCCCCGCCCCCGCCCCCCTGGCCAAATGGCGGGATCGCTATCGCTATCGGTTGTTGATGAAAACGCCGCGCGGCATCGCGCCGCAGCCCATTATGCGGGCCTGGCTCGCCTCGGTTAAATTTTCATCCGCCGTACGCGTCGCCGTCGATATTGATCCCATGAGTTTCCTCTAACCCACCCGCGGGGTGGCAGGCACGCACCCGCGGGGTGGTAGGCACGCACCCACGGGGTGAGCGATTCGTTTTTTCATTCCGTGCTGGGTCAAATCGGTTATAATCACCTTAGTTTGCTGAGACTTTTTGTTATTCTGAGGGTTTTTCCATGATTATGCTCAACCTCCCCGCCGAGACCGAGAAAAAACTTTATGCCTTTGCCGCCACCCAGGGGCAAACCATTGAAGATGCGGCATGTGACATGATTCATCTCAGTTTAATCGATGCCGAACCTGCCCGCGAATTCCGCCCCACCCCAAAAACTTTGCAAGCTATGGAAGAAGGGGTGGCGGGTAAATTTGAAGGCCGCGCCAATTCTATTGACGAATTTTTTGCGGAAATAAACCGTGACGCATAATCGTGAAATTGTTTGGAAGTCAGCCTTTAAGGATGATTATAAGCGCGAAAAACGCGGCAAATACCGTCATGACATTGATCAATTGATGGCGGAATTTTTCGGTCATATTTTTTCTGGGTTGCCCCTGCCGCAACGATATAATGACCATAAATTAGCTGGAAAATGGGTGGGTTTTCGTGAATGCCATTTGAAACCAAATCTGTTGGTTACTTATCGTAAGCCAAGCCACAATGTATTGGAATTATACCGCCTGGGGTCGCATAGTGAATTGGAACTTTCGTAAGAGCCTGTGCGAAAATTATCAAAGGTTGAATAAGTACGTCTTCACTCGCCGCGTACCTAAAGAGCGTCAAAAACAGAGCGTCAGAAAAAAAGGGAGCGTCATTACCCGCCGGACGGCAAGCGGAAATCCGCTTGCCGTCCGAGTCGGGTAATCCCCCAGGCGTTTAAGGAATAATACTCCTGGGGGATTACCCGACACGAAATATCCGTGTAACACGGATATTTCGGCGGGTAATGACGCTCCCCTTTTTTGCGGCGGCGGGTGACGACAAACTGCTGTATTTCATAATATTCTACTTATTTCGAATCAGGCTCTAAGGCGTTGCGCATTCAATGTATATATCCCGCATATAGTTTGAATAGAGTACGTTTGCATCAAGCAATGCCGTGAAATTATTCATGGTCGTACAAACCAAGTTCTTGGGTAAGTGAAACCAACTCTGTCATACCTTTGTCATAATTTTTATTGCGCATATTCTCGTATTTTTCGAGGTCGGAAAATTGAATGCGACGGTGCGTGCCGGTTTTGTGAAAGGCAATTTCGCCTTTTTGCAACAACCCAATCAAATAAGGCCGGGAAACATTCAAATAATCCGCCGCTTCTTGGGTGGTGAATTCGGCTTTCGCTGGAATAATCGAGACCGCCCGCCCCAAAGCCATGTTGTTTAAAACCTCAAAAAACATGCGCAAGGCGGGTTCGGGCAAATTGATTATTTTTTCTTCGCCATCGATTTCCAATTTAACCGTCAGGGGCGATTTGGTTGATTTCTCATAAAGATGTGCCACCTGCGAGACGGCAAATTTTGCCACCTCTTGTTCCTGAGGAGTCGGTGCGTGGTCAGCCACACGCGATTGCAATACCCCAGAAGATTGTTTCGCCATGTTTATTTTCCTGCTAATTAATCATGTATCGGTTGGTTATGTTGGGTTATATTGGGTTATGTTGGGTTATGTTGGGTTATATTGGGTTATGTTATGGGTTTTGTCAAGCGCAATAATCGAAATAAACGCAATAAACGAAAATGATGGCGGCAAAAAACGTCTACTCCAAACCTTTGTACCGAAATTTCCAGTCACCGCTTGGTAAGTTTGGATAAAATATGCTAAGGCTTGGCGGTAAAATTGGTGTCAATGGACACCCCAACAAACCCCAACAAACTCGCTTGGTAACGCCCATTATGCAAACGACACAAATACCTGCCAACCCATATCGCACCCACACATGCGCTGCCCTCACCCCCGCCCAGCAAGGCCAGAATGTGACGTTATCGGGTTGGGTGCATCGCCGCCGCGATCACGGGCAGTTAATCTTTATTGACCTGCGTGATCATTATGGTTTGACGCAAATTGTGTGTGACCAGGCGCGGGATGCGGCTTTGTTTGCGGCGGCGGAGAGGGTGCGGGTGGAGTCGGTGATCACCATCACGGGCAAAGTCGTGCGTCGCAGTCCCGACACCATCAACCCCAAACTCCCGACCGGCGAAATCGAAGTTCAAGCCAGTAAATTTATCGTCGAATCGCCCGCCGATGTGCTGCCGATCATGGTGGCGGGTGAAGCCGAATATCCCGAAGAAACCCGCCTGCGTTATCGTTTTCTGGACCTGCGGCGCGAGAAAATGCACGCCAACATCCTGTTGCGGTCACATGTCATCGCGTCCTTACGCCGTCGCATGATCGAACAAGGCTTTACCGAATTTCAAACCCCGATTTTGACCTCGTCCTCCCCCGAAGGGGCGCGGGATTATTTGGTGCCATCCCGCGTGCATCCGGGCAAATTTTACGCCCTGCCCCAGGCCCCGCAACAATTCAAACAATTGCTGATGGTGGCCGGGTTTGATCGTTATTTCCAAATCGCCCCCTGTTTCCGTGACGAAGATGGCCGCGCCGACCGCTCGCCTGGCGAATTTTACCAATTGGATTTCGAGATGGCCTTTGTCACCCAACAAGATGTGTTCAATGCGATTGAACCGGTCTTGCAAGGGGTGTTTGAAGAATATGGCCGTGGGCGCGTCGTGACCCAAGCCCCCTTCCCCACCATCGCCTATGACGAAGCCATGTTGCGTTATGGCAGTGACAAGCCGGATTTGCGCAATCCTTTGGCAATTGTCGATGTCGTGCCGGTATTTGCCCAATCGCAATTCGCCGTGTTTGCCGCCATTGCCGAGGCATCGGGTGCCATTCGCGCGTTGCGTGTGCCAGGTGCCGCCGCCCAGTCGCGGAAATTCTTTGACCAATTGAACGATTGGGCCAAAGAAGAAGGTGCCCCTGGCCTGGGATATGTTACCATCGAGTCCGAGGGGGGATTAAAAGGCCCAATTGCCAAATTTTTATCGTCCGAACAACAAGAATTGTTGAAAAAAACCACCCAGGCCGTCCCTGGCGATGCGGTGTTTTTCACCGCCGATAATAACCCGTTGGTCGCGGCCAAATTGGCTGGAAAATTGCGGATTAAATTGGGCGACCAGTTGGAATTGTTGGAAAAAAATGTCTTTAAAATGTGTTGGATCGTCGATTTCCCTATGTATGAACGCAATGAAGATACGGGGCAAATTGAGTTTAGTCACAACCCTTTTTCAATGCCTCAGGGCGGGATGGAGGCTTTGCTTCACCAAGACCCCCTGACCATCAAAGCCTATCAATATGACATTGTCTGTAACGGCGTGGAATTATCCAGCGGGGCCATTCGCAACCACCGCCCCGATATTATGTTCAAAGCCTTTGCCATCGCGGGCTATGATGCCGCCGTGGTTGAGGCTAAATTTGGCGGCATGTTAAATGCCTTTCGGTTTGGCGCACCGCCGCATGGCGGCTCGGCACCTGGCATTGATCGCATGGTGATGTTGCTGGCGGATGAACCCAATATCCGCGAAATTGTCGCCTTTCCCCTCAATCAAAAAGCCGAGGATTTATTGATGCAGGCTCCGGCGGAAATTGATGATATGCGCTTGCGTGAACTGCATTTGCGCCTAAATCTGCCCAAAGGCAAATGATGGGAAAGGTATCATTATGCGATTAGATTGGGGTTGGGGGCGGCGAGCCGGTTTTATTTTTGCCCAAATCATGGCCGTTCTCTTGGTCGGGTGCTTTGGGCTGCTGAGCCGCGCGGCGATGGCAGAGGGGCCGGTGCGTCGCGCCGCTTTGCTTTCTTATGTCGCCCAGTACCAACTGAGCCTGTTATCGGCGCGTCCCGATTCCGGCATCACGAGTGCCGAGGGTTGGATGATGTCGCGGATTGAGGAAAAATGTCAGGGTTGGAACACCAAAGATGAGTTTTATTTGGTTTTAAGCGCGGTGGATCAGCCCGACCATGTCATTGCCACCAAATCCACCGGATTCGAGGCCAAATCGGGTCTGGAATATCAGTTCCGTACCGATCATTGGCACGAAGATGGCAGCACCGATCAATTGAGCGGCAAGGCGGTGTTGGATCGTCATTTCCACGGCAGCGTTACCTATAAACAGCCCAAAGCCGATAAAATTACCCTTAAAGAGACCATTTTTTTCCCCACCCGTTTTATGATTGATGTGTTGCAAGCCGCCGCCGCCAATAAATCTTTTTACCAAGCCCATATGTTTGATGGCAGTGGCCGTAATGGCGGCATGTTGACCACCGTCGCCATTGGCTCAGGCCAGATGGTTCCCCCCCTCGCGCCCGATAAAGCGGGCAGCCAACCCAAGCGGGATCGCCTCGGCGAAAAGCAGCCGGGCGAAAAGCGGTGGCCGATTAGTATGGCCATGTTTGATATAGATCGCCCCTCGATGTTGCCTTTGTACCAGGTGATGATTTGGCTGCGCGAGACCGGATTGTCCGATGAAATGCGCATGGATTTTGGCGGATTTATTGTCAAGGCGCGATTGTCCCATATGGAAAAATTACCGGTTTCACTCTCGGCGAAATGCCCATAAGGGTATCATTGGGGAAGGTCTGAGTAAGTCGCTTTATTGCCAAAAGAGCCGCGCATTTGCGAGCGGCAATTTTACCGGAGCGGTTGCGCCGTAGGCGCAGAGCGACGGTGTAAAATTCGCCGCGAAGCAATCCAGAAAAATCTAGCAATTTCAAGATGTTACTGGATTGCTTCGCGGGCGTAAACGCCCGCTCGCAAATGCCATTTCTTTTGTTTCTGGGACTTGTTCAGAGGTTCCTTAAGGAAAGTGTGAACACGTCAAATAAAGGGAGCGTCAAAAAAAGGAGCGACAACAGAAAGAACGTCATTACCCGCCGGACTGCAAGCGGGTATCCGCTTGCAGTCCGAGTCGGGTAATCCCCCAGGAGTATTATTCCTTAAACTCCTGGGGGATTACCCGACTCGAAATATCCGTGTTCCACGGATATTTCGGCGGGTAATGACGCTCCCTTTTTTGCCGCTCTTTGGCTGCGCGGTGGGTAATGACGCTCGTCTTTTCTACCCCTCTTTGGCGGTGCGGCGGGCGATAATGACGTGCTTACTTTTAAATCTTGAGGGATGATGAGCTTTTTACTATTTTGATTAGATCAATTTTTCGCTATAACGCCAGGTACGGATATGGCAGTGACTTTTTTGCCGCTCAATTTAATTCCGTATGCCGATTGCGGTAAAAAGATGTGTCATCATGGGAAAAATTTTAGTTGTCGAAGATAACCCTCTGAATAAAAAATTATTTTGTGATGTGTTGGAAAATAAGGGTCACCAGGTGGTGGCGACCTCGGAAGGAAACCTTGTGCTTGATTTGGTGCGACAAGAGCACCCAAATTTAATCGTTATGGATGTGAATTTGCCGCATATTTCGGGCATTGAACTCATCCATATCTTAAAGCAAAGCCAAGAGATGAGACATATTCCGGTGATCGCGGTCACGGCTTTCGCCATGAAAGACGAGATGGACGCGCTCAGGGATTCGGGCTGTGATGATATGATGACAAAACCAATATCGGTGGCAGAGTTCTGCACAAAGGTTGGACAGTATTTGGGTGGACGGAAATGACTGGTCGAATTTTAATCGTTGATGATGTACCCACCAATATTAAATTATTGGAAGCCAAGCTACAGCGCGAATATTACGAGATTATTGCGGCCACCAGTGGCGATCAAGCCTTGGAAATGGCACGGAGCCAATCGCCCGATTTGATTTTGCTCGATATTATGATGCCGGGCATGGATGGGTTTGATGTTTGTCGGCAATTGAAATTAGACCCGGCCTGTTCCAATATTCCGGTGGTCATGATCACGGCTTTGACCGATCTTGAGGATCGGGTGCGCGGCCTGAATGCCGGGGCCGATGATTTTATCAGCAAACCGGTCAATGATGTGCCGCTCTTGTCGCGGGTGCGTTCGCTTATTCGGTTGAAATCATTGGTCGATATGTGGAAAGTGCGCGAAGAAACCGTGCAAAAACTCGGTTTGCGCGGTTTTGGTCTGGTGATGGATCACGAGACCTATTTGAATGGCAAAGTATTATTTGTCTCGAACACGCGGCACATGGTTGAATCCCTGGCCGATGCGCTGGTCGAGGACAAGGATCAATGCAGTTTTACCCATGCGCCCAGCGAATGCCAAGCCTTGTTGCAAACCAAACAATTTGAATTGGTGGTGATTGGGTTGGATATTGGCGAACAGGGCGCGCTGCGTTTGACCAGCCAGATTCGCAATAACAGCAACGCGGCCATTCGCACCTTGCCGATATTGATTTTATCTATGCATGACAGTGAAATGGATATTGTCGCCAAGGCCCTGGACATTGGCATCAGCGATTATATCACCGCGCCGATTCACCGGCCTGAATTTATCGCGCGGGTACGCACGCAAATTCGCCGTTATCGCTTCCAAGAGAGAATGCGCACAAATTACGAGCAATCCATTACCCAGGCCACGATTGATCCCCTGACCAATGTGTATAATCGCCGGTTTTTGGATGCCAATCTGAGCCAAATTTTATCCCGCAGCCAATCCTCGCACAAACCCTTGGTGGTGGCATTTTGCGATTTGGATCACTTCAAACAATTGAATGATACTTACGGGCATCAAGCCGGCGATGCCGTCCTGGTCGAATTTGCCCGCCGCTTGCAAGCCAATCTGCGCGGCAATGATTTGGTTGCCCGCATGGGCGGGGAAGAATTTATCGTGATTATGCCCGATACGATGATTGAAACCGCCGCCATGGTGGCCGAACGTTTGCGCAGCAAAGTGGGGAACGAACCATTTCTGCTGCCCGATGGAAGACAGGCGGCGGTGACGGTCTCTATCGGTTTGACCTGTAACAGCGAGGGTCCCGATGAATCGATCTTTGACCTGGTGAAACGGGCCGATGAAGCGATGTATTTTGCCAAAAATTCCGGGCGTAACCGGGTCTCCACTTCCCTGCCCGACCGTCCCATGAACTTGCAAGCCTCGCATGTCTGACCGGCGGCGGTGGGGTGGGTTTTAGGCCGGGTTGGCACCCTGAAGGGTCGTGACATCCACCCATTCGGCGCGGGTAAGTTCGGCAATTTTATCCGGAGTTAGGCGTACGCCGCTATTGACGGAACCCGCCGCCGGAATCACCACATCGAATCGCCTCAAACTTTGGTCGCAATAAATTTTTAAGTCCTGGGCCAGACCAAACGGGCAAACCCCTCCGACCGGATGGCCGGTGATGGCAAAAACCTCCTCGGCGGCCACCATGCGCGGTTTGGCCCCCAAAGCATCGCGGGCTTTGCGGTTGTCGAGGCGGGCATCTCCCGCCACCACCACCATCACCACCTGCTCGCCCACCCGCACCGACAGGGTTTTGGCGATGCGACCCGGCTCGACCCCATAGGCGGCGGCGGCGGTCGCCACAGTCGCGGTGGTTTCAGTTAATTCTTCAATCACCGCTTCGGGCATATGGCGGGCGAAATAATTTTTCACGGATTCAAGCGACATTTTCTACCTCGGTCTTTGGCGGTTTTATACCCCGTTTCCTAAAGAATTCCGATTCTGACCTCCCTTCCTGCTTAGGAAGGGTCTGAATAAGTCCTAAGAGTGTCATTCTGAGGTTA
>JASGCR010000169.1 GCA_030054015.1 Candidatus Symbiobacter sp.
CCAAGGATAGGTTTCCCCCCCTTCCTAAGCAGGAAGGGGGGGTCAGTACGACTTATTCAGACCTTCCTAAAGAAGGGGGGGTCAGTAATTTTTGCTACTTGTTCAGAGGTTCCTAAAGAATAGTCCGAACAAGTGCCAAAAATTCCCTCCCCGCCCTACACATCCAATTCATGGATCAAATGGGCGTTTTGGCTGATAAAGGCAAAGCGCGATTCGGGCTTGCGGCCCATTAAATCCTCGACCAATTGGCTGGGGGAGCGGTTGAAATTATCGCGGACGGGTACTAAGGTCAAATTATCGTCCAGCGTCGCCGTCGCCGCACCGCCCAGGCCGTCATCCGCAGCACGAGCATCCGACTCGCCGCTCGCGGCCTTGGGAAAATCATTAATCACCACTTGCAACAGCCGCCTTTTGCCGATGGACATGGTGGTGTCGCGCAATTGCTTGGCAGGCATCTCCCCCAACCCTTTGAAGCGGCTGATTTCGACTTTGCGCCCCTTAAATTCCCCAGCGAGCAAGCGATCCCGTTCGGCATCGTCGCTGGCATAAACCGAATTGCCGCCCAGGGTTAAACGATAAAGCGGCGGCTGCGCCAGATAAAGATGCCCGGCTTCGATCAAACCGCGCATTTCTTGAAAGAAAAATGTCATAAGCAACGCCGCAATATGCGCCCCATCGACATCGGCATCGGTCATGATAATGACCCGTTCATAGCGCAATTTGCCGCGGTCGAATTTGGCTCCCGCGCCGCAACCCAAAGCCAGCACCAAATCCGCCAATTCCTGGTTGCCGCGCAATTTCTCGGCTCCGGCACTGGCGACGTTTAAGATTTTACCGCGCAAGGGTAAAATCGCCTGGATTTCGCGGTCACGCGCTTGTTTGGCGGAACCGCCGGCCGAATCGCCCTCGACCAAAAATATTTCGGTGTCCTGGGCGGTGTTGCGGCTGCAATCCGCCAATTTACCGGGCAGGCGCAATTTGCGGGTGGCGGATTTGCGGTCTAAATCCTTTTGCTCGCGGCGGCGGAGGCGGATTTCGGCGCGTTCGACCAAAGCATCCATTAACAATGAAGCCGATTCCAAATCGGCGGTGAGGAAATGTTCAAAATGGTCTTTGATCGCCGCCTCGACCAATTTTTGCGCTTCCGCCGAGGCCAGGCGTTCTTTGGTCTGGCCTTGGAACAAGGGATCGCGGAGAAACACCGACAACACCATCACCGCCCCAGCCAAAATATCGTCAATGGTGATGATGGCGGCGCGTTTATTGCCAATCCGCTCGCCATGGGTTTTGATCGCCCGCAGCAAAGCGGCTTTCAATCCATTTTCATGGGTGCCGCCCTGGGGGGTAGGAATGGTATTGCAATAACTGGTGAGTTTGCCGTCTGATTCTTCTTCCGATGCGGATTCCCATTCCGCCAAAGCGGGCAGGGGTTCGCCCCCCACATCGCCGCCAGAACCATCGCCGCCAGAACCATCGCCCGCTTCGGTTGGTGCCGCGAGCGGCTCGCGCGAGGGAAAAGCCACCGCCCATTCGACCCGGCCTTGGCTGTCGGGAAATTCGGCTTTGCCGACGAAATCTTGGGGGACGATGCGACCGCGACCGCGCATCAAAGCGCGTACGTAATCTTCCAATCCCGCCGGGAAATAAAACACCGCCTCCTGGGGAATGGCGGATGCGGGCGGAAGGCATTCGGCATCGCAATGAAAGCGGATTTCCACGCCTTGGCATAAAAAGGCCTTCGCCCGCGCCATGCGGTAAATCACGGCGGCATCAAATTTGGCGGCATCCCCGAAAATTTGCGGGTCAGGCCAGATTTGCACGCTGGTGCCGCGGCGATTTTGCACCGCGCCCATGATCTCCAAGCCGGTGGTGGGAAAACCCCGCGCATATTCCTGGCGATAAAGCTGGCGATCACGGGCGACTTCGATCACCAAATGAGAGGCCAGGGCATTGACCACCGACAGCCCAACCCCGTGCAGCCCGCCACTGGTCTGGTACGCCTTGCCGCTAAATTTGCCGCCGGAATGGAGGGTGGTTAAAATCACCTCTAACGCGGTTTTGTCGGGGAATTTGGGGTGGGGATCAATCGGAATGCCGCGCCCATTATCCCGCAAGGTTAAACTGCCATCCGCCGCCAGGCTTATTTGGATCGCATTGGCGTGGCCGGCCACCGCCTCGTCGGTCGCATTATCCAGCAATTCTGCCACCAAATGGTGCAACGCGCGGGCATCGGTACCGCCAATATACATGCCGGGGCGACGGCGCACTGGCTCCAACCCCTCTAACACCTCAATGTCTTTGGCGGTATAGGAATCGGTGGTTTTTTTGTCAATCGGTGCGGATTTTACTGGCGCGTTGGCCTGGTTGGGATTAAAAAGGTCTGTCATAAAGCGTGACATATCGCATTTTTAAGCATCAGGCAAGCGGCAACGGCCTGTCCTTCACAAGGTAAAGTTACCGTGGACAAACATATCCTCCCGACCAATCCTCAAAACCCGCTTGATTCTTCGCAACAGGCCGAATTGGCTTTGGCGGTGGAATGGCTGCGGCGAAATCTGCCGGTGGCATTGATTGATCATTTGGATATGACCTGGGTGATGCTGGCGATTGACGGCGCAACAACCGAACAAATCCAAAGGTTTTTTGCTCTTCGCTTTAATTACGCTCCGATGTTGGTTTTGGGGATTTATCGCGCCCAATCTTTGGGATTAACCCCGGAATATACATCCGAAGAAAATGATCCGTTTTTAATTGAATTGCCGTATGACACGGATGATGCGATTAAAGTTATTCAAGGAATTCAAGCCAACACACCCACGAAATATTCCTTGAAATATCTGAATAACGAAAATCATTTTGGCGATTCCGCCAGCGCAACCGGTGCCGCCCGCCTGGGGCAAAAGCTTTTGGCGCAATGCCCTCTTATGCCGCAATTTTTATTAATCCAAGCGGATTTGCGCAAATTTTCCGGTTTGGCCGCTAATGGCATCTGGCATATCTCGCCCGCAATATCGGAATATCTTTATGCCGATAACCACCTGGTCGCATCGCCCGCATTGCAAAAAATTGATGCGGTGGCGGTGCCATTGCTCAACGCGGCCCAGGCCCGAATCACCGGCTGGCGTGACAAAAATACCGGCCAGGAACATTTGGCGATTATGATCGGCAAGGTTAATGCAAGAAAACCGGTCTTGACCCGTATTCATTCGTCATGTTTGACCGGTGATGGGTTGGGCAGTCTGCGCTGTGATTGTGGCGAGCAATTGCAAGGAGCCATCCGCCTGATGGCCGCGAATCCCGATGGCGGCGTGATCCTTTATTTGACCCAAGAGGGGCGCGGCATCGGCCTTATTAATAAATTGCGCAGTTACCAATTGCAATCGGACGGCATGGACACGATTGATGCCAATCACCGTTTGGGCTTTGCCGCCGACCGCCGCGATTACCGCGTGGCGGCAGAGATGTTACAGCAAATGGGCATCACCGAGATCAATTTGCTCAGCAATAACCCATTGAAAACCAAGCAAATTATGCTGGCTGCGGCGGCATTGGGGGGCGAGTTAAAGGTTAATCGGATAAGCCATAAATTCCCCCCCAACCCGCATAACCAAAATTACCTCGCCACCAAAAAATCCCGCGCCGGCCATGATTTGTAAATTGCCCTATTTTTTTCAGGAAAAACAAAGAAAGTGCTTGCATTGGGCAAAAATATTTGGCAGATATGTCCGCGTGTGAGAAAATCCAGAAGGTTAAAAGCAGGGCAAAATGAAAACCTATTCCGCCAAACCAAGCGACATTGAGAAAAAATGGATCATAATTAATGCCGAGGGGCTGGTGTTGGGGCGAGTCGCCACCATCATCGCCGACCGTCTGCGCGGCAAGCACAAAGCCACTTTCACCCCGCATATGGATTGCGGCGATCACGTGGTGGTGATTAATGCCGACAAAGTCCGCGTCACCGGCAATAAATTGGATCAGCAAGTGTTTTATTACCATACCGGTTTCCCCGGCGGTATCAAAGAACGCAAATGGGGCGATATTATGAATGGTCGTTTCCCCGAACGGCTTTTGATGAAGGCGGTGGAGCGCATGGTGCCGCGTGGCCCCTTGGGTCGCCAACAAATGTCGCATTTGCGCGTCTATGCCGGGTCAGAACATCCCCACGAAGCCCAGGCCCCGGTCATGCTTGATGTGGCGGCCATGAATGCCAAAAACAATCGTATCAGCCTGCGGAAGAATTAATCATGTCGATGGAAGCACTTGAATCGTTAAAATCATCTGGTTCGGTTGCCGGGCCTGTTGCCCCGCGTGAACCGGTACGGGATAAATTGGGGCGTTCTTATGCCACCGGCAAACGCAAAAACGCCATTGCCCGCGTGTGGATTAAACCCGGTCACGGCATTTTGAAAATTAATGGCCGCGACGAGGCGACTTATTTCGCCCGCCCGGTGCTGCGCATGATTATTCACCAGCCCTTTATTGCCGCCAACCGCAAAGATCAATTTGATGTCTATTGCACCGTGACCGGGGGCGGCTTGTCCGGCCAGGCCGGGGCTTTGCGCCACGGTATTTCCCGCGCTTTGACTTATTACGAGCCGGAATTGCGTCCGGTGCTAAAGGCCGGCGGATTTCTCACCCGCGATTCCCGCGTGGTCGAGCGGAAAAAATACGGCAAAGCCAAGGCTCGTCGTTCGTTCCAATTCAGCAAGCGTTAGTTTTGCGTTGTGCGTCATTCGGGTAATGACGCTCACTTTTTGCGGTGCGCTAACTAAAGACCGTCAAAAAAGGGAATGTCAAAAAAAGAGCGTCATTACCCACCAGACTGCAAGCGGGAATCCGCTTGCAGTCTGAGTTGGGTAATCCCCCAGGAGTATTATTCCTCAATACACCTGGGGGATTACCCGACTCGCTTTGTCCGTTGCACGGACAAAGCGGCGGGTAATGACGCTACCTTTTTGACGTTTTCTTAGGAAGAGCGTCGTTAATCATATAATAAGAATCATCGCCATGCCGGCAAGATCAAATAATATACTCGTGATTTCAAACGAAATGGCGGCGGCGAGTTCAAAAATAAAAAAGAATAATGACATATACTCTGTTTCCAAATGAATTCCACTTAATGACCCCCCCCTTCCTAAGGAAGGTCTGAACAAGTAGTCGGAGTGTCATTCTGAGGTTAGAAAAGTCCGCGCGTAAGCGCGGGTAACTTTTCTTGACC
>JASGCR010000170.1 GCA_030054015.1 Candidatus Symbiobacter sp.
GACTCGCCGCATAAATGCGGCGGCGGGGTAAGACGCAACTTAAAGTTCATAATATAATACTTAATTTTGAATCAGGCTCTAAGGGAGATTTGATTAAGTGCTAAAAAAAAGAGCGTCAAAAAAGGAGTCGTCATTACCCGCAGAAGAATTATTGCCAAAAAAGGGAGCGTCATTACCCACCAGACTGCAAGCGGATTTCCGCTTGCAGTCTGAGTTGGGTAATCCCCCAGGCGTATTATTCCCCAAAACGCCTGGCGGGTAATGACGCTCCTTTTTTTGACGCTCTTTTTTTTAGGCCTTACTCAGACCTTCCCCTCAAGATGCCGCCGGATTTGCCTCGGAACGCGGATAGGTGATGATGGATAAATAGGTCATGGGAACCACGAGCAATTGCTTGGGGCCGTGATGGGCGCGGGCATCAAACATCAGCGAATCGCCGGGTTTAAGGTGAAATTCGCGGTCAGCATAGGCATAAACCACTTCGCCGGTCAGCATATAAATAAATTCGGTGCCGGCATGGGCAAAGGAAACATAAGGCGTGGCATCTGCGGACAAGGTAATTAGATAGGGTTCGACCACCACATCGCCGCCCAGACTATGCCCCAATAATTGATATTGGTGGCCGACTTTGCTGCCGCGGCGTTGGATTACCACCCCTTGATCGGCTTTGACCCAGGAACAATCGCATTGTTCTTCCAGGTCGGCAAACAACTCGGTCATGGGCAGGTTGAGCGCACGCGCCACATTGCTGAGGCTGGTCAAAGACGGCGAAATCTGGCCGTTTTCGATTTTTGACAACATGCCAATCGACACCCCCGCCGCCTCGGACAATTGCGTGACGGTGAGGCCATGTTGCTTGCGAAAGCGGCGAATTTGCTTACCGATATTTTGCTCAAGGCTGCGCAAGGGGGGATTGGGCGCCCCCGACCCGGTGGGGAAATTTTTTTCGCTCGCCCAGTCAGAGGAGGCGTCGCCATCCTCTTCGTCCTTTTGCTCGTCTGGTTTTGGTTTATGCCGAGATGTCATCAACCTCATCCCTCCGCCCCAAGCCAGTCAATGCCAAACCGCGATCCCGCCGCGACCAGGGCATGAAACAAACTGTCGGCATAGGCGCGCGGCACCGCCAAAATGGCCGCCTGCTCGCCATCGCCCCAAATCATGGCGGGCATGTGGTGGGCATGGGTGATGGCCACGCTATCGCCCATAAAAACCCGGGGATGCAGATCAATGGGCAGCAAAGATGCCAAGCAGTCGCGCCAGGCCGTTCCCGCGACCTGCAAAAACACCCGCCCGTCGGATTGATCGGTGATTGCGGCCAGGTCTTTGACCGCACCGCTTAATTCGCCGCGTAAATCGGCGCGATCCTGGCGGTTTTGGACAAAGAAAAACCATTGCCGTGGCCCCGCCCACAATATATCTAAGCCCTGGTGGGCAACCCGGATGGGATTGGGCGGCAACCCGCCGCCAAATTTTTGCATGACCGTTTTCGCCAGTGTCTCATGCCCCTTATCCCCCGCCACCTGCCGCGCCGCCAGGTGGATAAACCAGGGATCGGGAATCGGTCGGAGCGACAAACCCGCAGCCCCGTCTGGTCGCCCCATCCGCCGCGATTTTTCATGCGCCAAAGGCGATCTTGCCAAGAGAGGTTGAGACTGCAAATTAATCATAATTCCCTCGCAAACGCGCACCGTCGGGGTCAAAGAAAACCGGGCTGGTGATCTCTACCGGATAGGTTTCGCCGCGCATATAATCGACGGCGGCAATCGCCTCGCCCTGGCGGTTGCGGCCATTATTGACATAGCCCAAACCAATCCAATGACCAAGATTGGGCGAAAAAGCGACCGATGTTATATAGCCCTCATCATGCTCAGCAATCATGGTTTTGCCCTGGGCGACCAAATGCGCCCCGGCTTTTAACCTTTGGCCTGGGCTAAGCGGCAGCAAACCCACCAAATTCGGGCGATTTTCTGCCATCAAGCCTGGCCGCGTCGCCATCACCCGCCCGATATAGTCTTTTTTGCTCGACATCATCCGCGCCAGGCCCAAATCTCCGGCGGTGCAGATGCCATTCAATTCACCGCCCGCCGGATGGCCTTTTTCAATCCGCATGACCGACAAAGCCTCGGTGCCATAGGCGCAAATGCCGTACGCCGCGCCCGCCGCCATGATCTGGCGGAAAAAATCATCGCCATAACGGGCGGGAACGCCAATTTCATAAGCCATCTCGCCGGAAAATGACAAACGATAAAGCCGCGCCTCGATCCCGCCCATCACTGTCACCGCCGCCGCCGCCATATAGGGAAAGGCATCATCCGCCAAATCATACGCCGCATCGACCAAAGGGCGCAAGACGGCGCGGGCATGGCGGCCAGCAACGGCATATTGCGCCCATTGCTCGGTGACCGAGATCATGTGCACATCCAATTGCGGCCACAACACCTGGTGGCAAAATTCCATATGCTGCATCACCCGCGCCGCATTGGCGGTGGTGGTGGTGACAAAGAACTGATCCTCGCCCAAACGCGCGGCGGTGCCGTCATCCAGCACAATCCCATCCTCGCGCAGCATCACGCCATAACGGGCGCGACCAACCGGTAAATTTTTCCAGCCATTAATATAAATCCGTTCCAAAAATTCGGCGGCATCGCGGCCTTGGACCTCGATTTTGCCCAAGGTCGAGACATCGCACACTCCCACCTGGTGGCGCACGGTGAGGACTTCGCGGTTGACCGTGGTGAGCCAGTCATTTTCCCCTTCGCGCGGGAAATATTGACCGCGCAGCCACAGGCCGGCCTCGACCAACACGGCATTTTGTTCCACCGCCCAAGCGTGTGACGGGGTCAGGCGGGTCGGCTTGAAATGCTTGCCGCGCTGCCCCCCCGCCAAGGCGGCCAGGGCCACCGGCGTATAAGGCGGACGCGGGGCCGGGGTGCCAAGGGCGGCGACATCGATTCCCTGGGCGGCGGCTATCAGCATCGCGCCATTGACGGCGGAGGTTTTGCCCTGGTCGGTCGCCATGCCCATGGTGGTGTAACGTTTGACATGTTCGGGCGACACCATCCCCTCTTTGACCGCCAAATCAATGTCGTGGCTGGTGACATCATTTTGGTAATCGACAAAGATTTTGCCTTTTTCCCTGCCATTGGGCAGGAAATTTTTTTCAATTTCCGCCGTTGCGGATGGGTTCATCGCCAATCCACCGCTAATCATTGCCGCCTGAATGGGGTGATTAAGTTTAAATCCAAGAGCTTGCGCCGATTCTATTCCCTGTTTGGCGGCATCGCGTAACGTTTCGGTCAAACTTATATTCGCTTTGGCGGCACCAATCACCGCCATATTTAATTTGTCGCTCGCCAAACGACCATCTTGTGACAATTTGGCGACAAAGGCGGCTTGGGTTTTATCCCAGACGGTTTTATCGCCCAAATGGGTGGTGAGTTGCACATTGGGCGACCAGCCGCCCGCCATGGCGACGCTGTCACAGGCAATTTTAACGCTGTCCCCCGACGCAGTGGCAATCCGCGCGGCGCGGACGGATTTTCCGCCCGTTACATCAAGAAGCCTGGCGTTTAATTCAACCCGAATGCCCCATTCCTTTAGTTTTTGATGAAGCAGGGGCGGCAATTGCGGGCGCATATCGACCAAGGCCGCGATTTTCATCCCCTTTTCCGCGAGATCAAGGGCGGTGTACACCCCGGAGTCGTTATTGCCCACCACCAAAATTTTCGCGCCCACCGCCACGCCAAAACGATTGAGATATTCCCGCATGGCACCGGCCAGCATCACGCCAGGGCGATCATTATTCCCGAACAAAAGCGGGCGTTCAATCGCACCGCTCGCCAAAATCGCGCGCCCTGCCACGATGCGCCAGAGACGCTGGCGCGGGGTGAAAGGCGGCGGAGTCGGCAGATGATCCTCCCCCCGCTCCAACACGCCAAACGTGCCGCCATCATAGGCCCCAAATACGGTGCTGCGGCGCAGAATCGTGACCTCAGGAAATCCGGCCAGTTCGCTTTCAATTTTGGCAATCCAGGCACCGGCCTCCAAACCATCGATTAACCCCTCAATGGTCGGGCTGGCGGCGAGCAGACTGCCGCCGAGCTGGAAATCCTCATCGACCAGCATAATCCGCGCCCCCGATGGGGCGGCGGCCCGTGCCGCCATGAGACCCGCCGCTCCGCCGCCTATGATCAAAATATCGCAATGGCGGGTGGTTTTGTCATAATCATCGGGGTCGCCGACCTGGGCGGCGCGTCCCAATCCGGCGGCGCGGCGGATCATTGGCTCGTACAATTTCTCCCAGAACGAGGCCGGCCACATAAAGGTTTTGTAATAAAAACCCGCGGTCAAAAACCGCCCCAACCAGCCATTCACCGCCAGGAAATCCAGCCGCAAAGACGGAAAGCGATTTTGCGATTCGGCAATTAATCCGTCATAAAGTTCGGTCACGGTGGCACGGCAGTTAGGCTCGCGCCGCCCCAAATGAGCATCTTGGGGCCGCAAGGTCACCAGGGCGTTGGGTTCTTCCGATCCCGCCGATAATATCCCGCGCGGGCGGTGATATTTGAAGGAGCGTCCGACCAGCCGCACCCCCGCCGCCAGCAAAGCCGAGGCCAGGGTGTCGCCGGCAAAACCTTGATAATCGCGCCCGTCAAACCGGAATTTTTGCGGCTTGGTGCGGTCGATTTTGCCACTGATTTTTACCTCTGGCGGCAAACGCCCGCGTGGACGGGGATGTGAGTCACTCATGCTGCCTCTCCCTTTTGCGCCGCTGCCGTGACCTCAGTCATCAGGTGGCTGTTGGTATCGCGTGTCACCACCAACCAGGCGCGACAGCCAAATTGATGCTGCCATAATTCCTGGTGTTGCCCCGCCGGATTGTCGCGCAGATAGACATAATCGGTGAATTTTGCCAATAAATTGGCATCTTGGTCATTGACTTCGGGACGACGCAGCGTGGCATCGCCGTAATAACTAAATTCATCGAGGCTGCGTTCACCGCAATGGGGACATTTGATACGCATGGTCGGACTTTCATCAAGAGAAAGGTAATGGTTTTAGTAGGGTTAGTTTTCCACAGAATCCCCATTATGACCCCCCCTTCCTGCTTAGGGATGGTCTGATTAAGTCCAAAAGTTCCCTCCATTCCCGCCGCGAATCTATTCGCGGCTGGGAACCCAGACGGGGGGTTAAAGGGGGGCGTAAGCCCC
>JASGCR010000171.1 GCA_030054015.1 Candidatus Symbiobacter sp.
TCCTAAGCAGGAAGGGGGGGTCATAAAGCGGAAATCATTTGGAAACGGAGTATATTTCACATATTCGTTGCGTCATGGGTAAAAAAAATTATTGACAATTTGAATGGCCTACCCCATGTTATTTTCATGGATCGGAAGTGTTCGGTCGGCACAGGCCTCGAAACGACTCATGACGATGGGTCAGATGTTTCGGGGCTTTGTGTTTTTATACTTCACACATTCGTTGCGACCAGGTTGCAAAAAAATCTTGACAATGTGAATGGCCTTCCCCATATTACTGCCATGGATCGGGGGTACCCGGTCGGCACAGGCCTCGAAACGACTCATGACGATGGGTCAGATGTTTCGGGGCTTGTTGCTTTTATAAAAATCTCATAGTTCCATTATCTCGGTCGAAAATTGGAAATTTCGTGCCAGACTCTGAGTAGTACCAAATATTCTCCATTTTTGTTTGCAATATGTTAATAGCTCGGTTCGGAACGGACGGGTGTTGAACCCATTTGGCGATAGGACGAACGGCAAGGTCGGCAATTTGCAGTCCCTCGTCATTGGCAGATTTCGGACAGAAAATTAAACTAAATTGATTGAAATTCACAAAAGGAGTACTCGCAATATCGTCAAAACCAGAACGCAATTGCTTGTCTTCGTTTTTTCCTCTCTGCTCTGCAATAATAGGGATTAATGACCTATTTGTTCCTTCGAACTTAAAATATTTATTCACAAGTATTAAACACCTGCCAAAAGAACTATGATAAGGATTTGTCCACCATTCTGGGACATCTTTGTTTTTTGGCGCATTCTTATGAATAACAGTGGTGAAAAACCGAATTGGCAGAGAACTTATCAATTCATTCAAATCATCCATAAAACACTTATGAATATCTGGGTTTTGTAAAAAACTAAACGCTCCTTCTTTGTGCCGAATCTCCCGTTCATGCAAAATAATGCAATCATGCCCCCAATATTTGTGTTTGAATAATTTCACAGCTGGAACCAAAATTTTTGCATAATCTTCCTTGCGAATCAGCATAAAGGTAATGGCAAGAACCGGAAATTCGGTTTGCGCTCCCCCAAACCCATGATCGCCGCTTTCATCGGCAAAAATCAGCCAATCGCCGAAATTATTATTCATTTGCAACACCATTATCCACACCAGGCTGAAAGAACCCACAAACACACAATCACTTATACAATAATTCTCATTTTGTTCAATTCGCAATTTGCCCGCGAACCAACCCATCATCCCCCTTGCTTCCCCCTGAAAAAAATGTATAGTGCGCTTGCCCTTTGCTGGGGTGATGGTGAAAAACCGTTAAGTCCAGCTTTCGCGTGACCATTCCGGTTGCGCCTTGATCAGCCATAAGGGGTTGAAACATAATGCCGTTATACGAAACGATTTTTATTACCCGTCAAGAAATCTCGCAAGCCCAGGCCGAGGCTCTGGCCGACCAATTTGCCGCCACTTTAACTGCCCAGGGTGGTACGATTGTGGCGCGGGAATATTGGGGTCTGCGGGCCATTGCCTATCGCATCAAGAAAAACCGCAAGGGACATTATTTGTTCTTTCGGATTGATGGGCCGTCGGCTGCTTTGCTGGAAATGGAACGCACCATGCGCATCAATGAAGACGTGATTCGTCTGATGTCGGTGGTGGTGGATGAGCATGAGGAAGGCCCCTCGGTGATGATGCGCAAAAGCCATCGCCGCGATGGTTCAGACTTTGATGAGGATGAACGTCCGTTTGACCGTCCGGATCGTGGCGAATACCGTCGTGAAAAACGGGGCGACCACCGCGCCGATGCGCGGGCTGCCGCCTTGGCCGAATCACAAAATGTAGAGGGGATTGAAGAATGAGCAGCGAACGTTATGGCAATGATGCCGCCGCCGATGGCGCGGGCGGTTTTGGCGGTCGGGGTGAAGGCCGGGGCGGTGAAGGCCGCGGCGGAGATGCGGCGGCGGGGGGGCGGCGTCCCTTTTTCCGACGTCGCAAAACTTGCCCGTTTTCGGTGCCGAATGCCCCGAAAATTGACTATAAAGACGTGAAATTGTTGCAACGGTTTTTGTCCGAACGGGGCAAAATTGTACCCAGCCGTATCACCGCCGTGTCCACCAAAAAGCAACGCGAATTGGCCCAGGCGATTAAACGGGCGCGGTTCATTGGCTTGTTGCCTTATGTGATTCACTAAGGGCGTGGCGTGAAAAACCTTGGGTGCGCTCCGAGATTTCGGCCGGAGATGGTGCCGCAATTCAGCAAATTCTGGGACGGAAAGCCTGGCGCATGGCCTGGCTTTCCAAGCCGTCTGGCTGTGTATGGATAAGAAATCCTGATTTATGACCAAACGCTCGATTTTATTTGCCTTATTCGGTGGGGTTGCGGCTGGGCTATGCAGCCTCCCCCCGGACAATGATCGCGTGGTGGTGGGGCATTTTATTTTAATGACGCTTGCGGCCTTGCCGATTTTTTTGGCGGGATTGAGCGGCGGCATAAGGTCGGCGGTGCTGACGGCGTTTTTGGCCACCAGCATTTCGACCAGCCTCGGTGGCATAGGTGGGATTTTCTTTGGTTTGCTCATGGCCATTCCGGCCGCGATGCTGGCGAGCATTGCGGTGATGCCGATTAATTTCTGGCGGAAACCCAATTTATCCTTTTTCAAAACGCTGCGCCCGAGCAGAATCCGTAACTTGTTTGGCAAAAACGGTGACGATTACATTGAGGTGCCAAGCGGCAGCATCTTGTTACTGTGTTTGGTGTGGGCGGGTTGGACGGTTTTCCTTACCGCGTCCTATTTCACCTTATCTGGCCAGGCCAACCCCGATGCGGCCTTAAAAGATGCGATGAATGCGGTCTTGCCGCCGAGCAGCTTTGCCGCTTTGTCCTCCTCGGATCAAGTAACGATTGGTTGGGTACTGCAAATTCTGGCACGTTTCCCAAGTATTTTGGTCGAAGGTTGGATGATGTGCCTGCTGTTGAATGGTATATTGGCCCAGGGCTTGCTGATGCGGTTTAATTATCATTTGCGTACCCCGCCGGATATTGGCAATATTGTGTTTCCGGTTTGGTTTTCGCTGATGGGTTTGGGGTTGTTGGGGATTAGTCTTTGCGCCGAGGCCGATTGGTTCGGGCCCGATATGCTCAAAAATTTGGCGGATCGGCTGCATTTTATCACGCTGCCTGAGGGGGTCTTGACGATGCTTCCCTGGGTGGGGTATATCGCCCGCAATTTGTTGTTGCTCCAGATGACGGGATTCTTTTTTGCGGGTTTGGCGGTGATCCACTGTCTGGCACGCAAACGGCCCTATCGCATTTTACTGCTCAGCGTGTATTATGGTTTGGCCTTGATGGTACCCTGGGTGATGTTGATGACCAATATCATTGGTCTTATTGAGCCTTGGACGAAATTGCGTCGTCGCTTTGTGTAAACCGAGACTAAAGGAAAAAAACATGGTCGAAGTGATATTATTAGAACGGGTTGAACGTTTGGGACAAATTGGCGATGTGGTCAAAGTGCGACCAGGCTTTGCCCGCAACTTTCTCTTGCCGAAACAAAAGGCCTTGCGGGCGACCAAAGAAAACCGCGAGGAATTTGAAAAACGCAAGGCCAAGATCATGGCCGAAAACCTCACCCGCCGCCAAGATGCGGAGGCCGCCGCCGCCCGTATGAGCGACCTGACACTGTATTTGGTGCGCCAGGCGGGGGAATCGGGGCAACTTTATGGCTCGGTCACCGCGCGTGACCTGAGTGATGCCGTGACCGAAGCCGGTTTCCAAGTGAATCGCACCCAGATTGTGATTGACCGTCCGATCAAAACCACGGGATTGGCCAAGATCAGACTGTCTTTGCATCCCGAAGTCACGGTGATGGCCACCGTGAGCGTGGCGCAAACGCTTGACGAGGCCAAGGCCTTGGTGGTCGCTGCGGCCAAGCAGGCCAAATCTGAGGCCGCTGCCGATGCTGCCGAGGCGGAAGCCCTTGCTGCCGCTGCCAGCCTGAGCGAAGCGGGTGCCACGGCGGGCGAGGCTGCGGCGGGCGAGGCCTCTGAACCGGCCAAGGGCAAAAAACGCAAAGCCAAAGCCAAGGACGAGACAGTCGAGAATTAAGACCATGCCCATCCTGCTGACTGGGGTTGCGGGTTTTATCGGCCGGGCGGTTGCCAAGGCTTTGCTTATGCGCGGCGAATCGGTGATTGGCATCGATTCGCTGAACGCCTATTACGATCCCCGTCTGAAACAGGCGCGTTTGGACAGTTTGGCGCATTACGCCAATTTCCGCTTTGCCCAATTAGACCTTTCTGATCCGGCGCAAATTCGCCATTTTGCCTTGACCGAGGGGCTTAGTTCTGGCGCGTCCGATAAAATCTCGATCATCCATCTTGCGGCCCAGGCGGGGGTGCGCCACAGTTTGGTCGCCCCGTTTGATTATGCCGCTGCCAATCTGGTCGGACAATTAACCATGTTGGAATGGGCGCGAGATTTGCCCAATTTGCAGCATTTTGTCTATGCTTCCTCTAGTTCGGTTTATGGCGGGAATCGGAAGATACCTTTTGCCCCCGAAGATGCCACCGACCGGCCGCAATCGCTTTATGCCGCGACCAAAAAATCGGGCGAGCATCTGGCCTATTGTTACAGTCATTTGTTTCATTTTCCGGTGACCGGCTTGCGGTTTTTTACCGTTTATGGCCCGTGGGGGCGGCCTGATATGGCGGCCTGGCTGTTTACCGAGGCGATTTTGGCGGGGCGTCCGCTTAAACTTTTTAATCACGGCGCGATGCGGCGCGATTTTACCTTTATCGATGATATTGTGAGCGGCGTGGTGGCGGCCCTTGACCGGCCGCCGCCGCCCGATAGCGAAGGTGTGCGCCAGAAAATCTATAATCTCGGTCATGATCAACCCGTCACCTTGCGGCAATTTGTCGCAACCTTAGAGCAAAAAATTGGCCGCCCGGCAGAGATTATCGAGGCCGCGATGGAACCCGGCGATGTCGTCGCCACCTGGGCCAATATCGACCAGGCGCGGCGCGATTTGGGCTTTGACCCCAAAACCACTCTGGAACATGGGATTTCGCAATTTGTTGATTGGTATCGGGACTATATTTTGCGTTCTTGAGAATTCGCCTGTATGAGTCCCCCCTTCCTTTCCTGCTTAGGGAAGGTTTGAACAAGTAGCAAAAGTCACTGACCCCCCCTTCCTGCTTAGGAAGGGGGGGATA
>JASGCR010000172.1 GCA_030054015.1 Candidatus Symbiobacter sp.
TTTGACGCTCTTTTTTTGACGCTCTTTTTTTGACGCTCTTTTTTTGACGCTCTTTTTTTGACGCTCTTTTTTTGACGCTCTTTTTTTGACGCTCTTTTTTTGACGCTCTTTTTTTGACGCTCTTTTTTTGACGCTCTTTTTTTGACGCTCTTTAGCGTGGCCTTGCTCTGACTTTCCCTAAAGGGGAGTAGCCAAACGCGCGATTAATCATTAATGCCGCTGATGCGAATGGTTTTGACGCGGTGACCCTCCATATGCAGGACTTCGACTTTAATACCGGCATGTTCGAAATGGTCGCCCAAGCGCGGAATGCGTTTCAAATGGGCCATGACGAAACCGCCCACCGTGTGAAAGCCTAATTCTTCGCTTTCCTCGAACCAGCTGGCGCTTTCATTCAATAAATCGGCCAGTTCATCAATTGGCATCAAGCCGTCAATGATCCAAGAACCGTCCGGACGTTTGATGGCATTTTGTTCGTAAACCCCATCGGATTCGGCGAAATCCCCCACCAAAGCTTCGAGCAAATCGCTTTGGGTGACCAAACCTTCGAGATCGCCATATTCATCGACAATGAGGGCGATTTTTTGTCCGGAGCTCTTAAATATTTCCAACAATTTTATCGCCGGGGCGGAATCCGGCATAAAAATCGGCTTTTTCAGCATAGCCTTGATTTTTTCAATCGATATTTCGGGGGTGTAATAATCCCCGTTATTTTGATGATGGGTGAAATTGGGCGGCGGCAGCACCATTTGGGCGAGGTTACGAACTTCTAAAATCCCAATAATCTGCTCATGCTCCATCACGGGATAGCGGGTTTTTTTGCTGCCCCGTAACCGCTCAACAATCTCGTCAATGGTTTCATTAAGGTCAATAATTTCCATCTGGGTGCGCGGTGTCATCAAGGCACTGACGCGGCGATCTCCCAATTTCAAGGCCATATTGACGATTTCACGCTCGCTCTCGTGGAACGTGCCGGCCAGGGTTCCTTCACGCATTAAAATGCGGATTTCATTATCGGTAACCGGCGCGGGTTCGTTGGCTTTGACGCGGAAAAGGTTCAAAACCAAATCGGTGCTGCGACTTAAAACCCAGACCAACGGTTTGGCGATGCGGGAAATCACTTGCATCAAATAGGCCAAGCGCGAGGCGGTGATTTCGGCATGGCCGATGGCGATTCTTTTGGGGGCGAGTTCGCCCAAAATCAAACTGGCAAAAGTGAGGCAGGTCACCACCACCGTAATGGCGATGGTCTGGGCATAAGGCGCGACAAGCGGGAATTGGCTGAGCAGCAGGGCAAATTTATCCGCCAAAGTAATCCCGCCAAACACCCCCATAAACACATTGACAAAGGTAATGCCGGTTTGCACCGTCGATAAAAACTGCGTCGGGGACGAGGCCAAAGCCAAGGCCCGCTTGGCCCCGACATCGCCTTGTTCGGCGCGTTCGGTCAGGCGCGATTTCCGTGCCGCCACAATCGCCATTTCGCTCATGGCAAAAACGGCATTGATGGCAATCAGCAAGGTAATGATGGAAATTTCAATCCACATATAGATTTAACTGTCCCGATGGGTGCGGCCGTGATCAAAATGCCAGGCTTTCCCTTATTGATCTCGCCTTAACCCTTTATGATCTCGCTTGGCTAAAATTGGATCATATATTTGCCGCGACCATAATGCAATGGGGCTAGGGATGGCCGGTTTCGTGGCGATGCAACCATTCGATCAAATTGCGCTTGCCGTTATTTAAGGCCAAGACCGAGGTCACATAATGGCTGCGGGCGGGGATGTCGGATTGCGGGGATTGCGGGGATTGCGGGGAATGGGAGGAATGGGCTTGGTTGGGCGGCAAGTCTAATTGTTTTTGTCCCGCCAGGTCAGGGTTCGTGACGGTAAAATATTCATGCTCGTCATAACTGACCACGACCAGCACGGCGGTTTGTACGATCACGCGCAAATTATCAATGGTCAGTCGATAATCCCGGCCTTTGACCCCGTAATGATCGCGCAGGCGCATGAGCAGGGCCTCGCGTTTCATCATGCGCCCGTCACAGGTGATACAGTTAAAGCCGCTCGCCAATTGGTCGGACAATCGGGCAAAAACTTCTTCGGTCTGGGGGCAGCTGCCGCTCAGCCAATTTTGCAGGATTTGATTGCATTCGATGATTTCGCGCTCGATGGCCGATACCGGGTTGGACAAATGCGACTCGCTGTGGTGGGGTTTGGCCGATGCCTCATTCGCTTTCGGGTTGGTTTGCAGGACAAAGGCCATGCCGCCGCTTTCCTGCGACCAGGACGGTTTGGGGTTGGAAACATTGGGTTGCGAGCGAAACATGGTTTTTTTCCTTATTGTCAAACCGATAGACGGACATGACGACACGAAGCCGTTACTTGCTGTGCAAGCGTTGAAAAGGTTTATGCGCAATCTCAGAGGGGGCCACTTTGGGGTCATCCGGATGGGGAGGAGGTCGGGTAAAAACGCGGCGAACATGGTCAATTTTTGCCGTCGCCGGCCCTTTATGGCATTGTTCGATCATGGCTTCACAGGCGGCTTGCGGCCCTTCGATCAATAAACTGACGGTGCCGTCCGGTGAATTGCGTACCCAACCGGCAAGGTCGAGTTTGCGAGCTGCCGCCACCGCCCAATCGCGGAACCCCACCCCTTGGACGCGGCCCGTGATCACCAATTGGGTTTGTTGAAGGGCGGTTGACAATTTTGGCTCATGGTGGGATGAGGAGGGCATTATTCAAACTCCATAATAATTTGATCAACCGCCAGCGAATCCCCCACGGCCACGGGTATTTTTTTGACGCGGCCGGGTCGTTCGGCCCGTAAGATATTTTCCATTTTCATCGCCTCGACCATCGCCAAGGGTTCGCCGATTTTGACCTCGGTACCAACCGCGACTTTGACATCCATTAACAAACCGGGCATGGGCGATAACAGAAATTTGGAGCTATCGGGCGGGGCCTTGAGTTTCATGCGCTGCATCAATTCCGCCGCCAAAGGGGACAATATGGCGGTGCTGAGGGCAAGTCCTTGCCGCGACAAACGCAATTTTAAGCCATTTTTGCGCAAGGACACGCGGTAATTCCGGCCATTAATGGTGCCATCGAAATGGTTTTTGCCAATTTTTCCCCGCAGCTTGAAGATTTTTCCCGCCAGGTCAAAGGCGAAGATTTGGGCATTATTTTCCTGGCTGACATTTACCGTGATGGGGATATATTTGTCGCCCCACCAAGCGACATATTTTTTCCCTTTTAAGCCCCAATTTGACCTCAGACGCGCTTTTTCATTAAAAATTTCATGCCCCTGGGCGGGAATCATTTGTAATTTATGGCAATCTTCTAAATAATATCCTAATTGTTTCATTTCATGATCGAGATTATGTAACGCCGCCACCGCCAATAACCCATAAAATTCGTCGGGATGGGTTGCTTGGTCGGGCGGCGGAGCCTCAAACCCATCGGGAAAGCTATCGCCAATTGTGTGAGTCGACATGGTTCCGGCGGCGAATTGGGGATGGGCATTGAGGGCAGAGAGAAACTCAATATTGTGGTTAAGACCGACCACCGTGAAACCATCCAACCCATCCGCCAATCTTTGGCGGGCTTGGTCGCGCGTGTCGCCATAGGCAATTAATTTGGCAATCATGGGATCGTAATAGATCGAGATTTCCGACCCCTCAACCACGCCGCTATCGATGCGAATCCCAGCCGCCAAGGGATCATCCGACGGCGCGTCCCCGGCCGCCAAAAACGGGGCCTGGAATAACCGTGCTGGCGGCGGCGTGTATCGGGTCAGGCGACCGATGGAGGGCAAGAAATTGCGGGCCGGGTCTTCGGCATAGACCCGCGCCTCAATCGCCCAGCCTTTTAATTTTATATCGGATTGGGCAAAGGGCAGTTTTTCCCCCGCCGCGACGCGGATCATGCCTTCGACCAGATCAATCCCGGTGACCGCCTCGGTCACGGGATGCTCGACTTGCAGGCGGGTGTTCATTTCGAGGAAATAATAATTGCGGTTGGCATCAACGATAAATTCGACCGTGCCGGCCGAATCATATTTGACCGCTTGGGCCAGGGCGACGGCTTCTTCCCCCATGGCGCGGCGGGTCTTTTCATCCAATAAAGGCGAGGGAGCCTCCTCGATCACTTTTTGGTGGCGGCGTTGCAGCGAGCATTCGCGTTCGCCCAAATACACGACATGCCCATGTTTATCGCCCAAAATTTGGATTTCAATGTGGCGCGGGTGATCAATGTATTTTTCCAAAAACACGCGGTCATCGGCGAAACTCGATTTGGCTTCGGAGCGGGTTTTTTGCAGGGCGGAGGCCATCTCCTCATCCGCCCGCACCACCAACATGCCTTTGCCGCCGCCGCCCGCCGAGGCTTTCAGAATCACCGGATAGCCAATTTGCCGCGCCATTTTGATGGCTTCCGCGTCGCTGGCCAGGGCCGCGGCGGAACCCGGTACGGTGGTGACTTTGGCGGCGGCGGCCAGTTTTTTCGAGGCGATTTTATCGCCCAAGGCAGCAATCGCGCCCGGATGGGGGCCGATAAATTTCATGCCGGCGGCAATTACGGCCTCGGCAAATTCCTGTTTTTCGGATAAAAACCCATAGCCTGGCGCAATCGCATCGCTCCCGGTTTGTTTGGCGGCGGCGATGATTTTATCGATCACCAAATAAGATTGCATCGAGGGGGCGGGGCCGATCAGCACCGCCTCATCCGCCAATTGCACATGCAGCGACCCGCGGTCGGCCTCGGAATAGACCGCGACTGCCTTAATCCCTAATTTATGGGCGGTTTTAATGATGCGGCAGGCAATTTCACCGCGATTGGCAATCAGTATCTTGCCAAAGGGGGGAGGTTTATCTGTCTGTTGCGCGAATGAGGACGAAGTTTTACGTCTTTCCATCTCTAGCCCGGCCATCTGTATTGTGGCTCCCTGCAAGTCCATTCGGACATCGAACAATCTCGTATAGCATTTTTTAACCCCTTCATCAAGGGATCAGGTAAAATGTTTGTTAAGGTAAGGCCAGAGGAATTCCTAAAAAAAAAGAGCATCAAAAAAAGAGCGTCATTACCCGCAGATTTCTGCCGCGTAGCGGCATAAATCTGTCGGGTAATCCCCCAGGAGTATTATTCCTTAAAACTCCTGGGGGATTACCCGAC
>JASGCR010000173.1 GCA_030054015.1 Candidatus Symbiobacter sp.
CTTCCTAAGCAGGAAGGGGGGGTCAGAATCGGAATTCTTTAGGAAACGGGGTATAGCATTAAGGACTTAATCAAACTTTCCTTGACAGCTAAGGAAAAATTCGTTAAAAGCCACTCAAAGTTGGTTAAATGCGGGTCATTCGTGATCCCCACCCGTCCGCGAGTCTCGCGCACGGGTGTTTTTGCTTTGTGCGCCTACGCGCACGGGTGTTTTTGCTTTGTGCGCCTCAGGAAAAAAATGTTTGACTCATTCGGACAAAAAATAACCGGCATATTCGACCGCCTGACGCGGCGCGGGGCCTTGTCCGAGGCTGACGTACAGACCGCCATGCGCGAAATTCGCATTGCCTTATTAGAAGCCGATGTCGCTCTGCCCGTTGTCAAGGATTTTATCGCCACAACCACCCAGGCGGCGATTGGTCAAAATGTGTTGCGGTCAATCACGCCGGGTCAGATGGTGGTCAAAATCGTCCATGACCAACTCATCGCCATGCTGGAAGGGCGGCTGAGCGAACCTCGGGACGGCGGCAACCAAGCACCAACCGATAATGCCCTCAATTTCCGCACCGAGCCGCCCGCCGTGATCCTGATGGTGGGGTTACAAGGTTCCGGCAAAACCACCAGCACGGCCAAATTAGCCAAACGCATCACCGAGCGCGAGCGCAAATCGGTCATGATGGCATCGTTGGACACCCAACGTCCGGCGGCCCAGGAACAACTTGCCATACTCGGTCGGCAAGCTAAAATCCAAACCTTGCCGATTGTGGCGGGCGAGTCGCCATTGGTGATCGCCAAACGCGCTCTCAAAGAAGCCAAAACCGGCGGGTTCGATGTGTTGCTGCTCGATTCAGCCGGGCGGCTTGCGATTGATGCCGAGCTTATGGCCGAAATCAGCGCGATTCATGCCGCCACCAAACCGATTGAAACCCTGCTGGTGGCCGATGCCCTTACCGGCCAGGATGCGGTGAATACGGCCAGCCATTTTGACCAACAAATTGGGGTTACCGGCATCATCCTCACCCGCATAGATGGCGATGGGCGCGGCGGCGCGGCTTTGTCGATGCGGGCGGTGACTGGCAAGCCGATCAAATTTTTGGGCGCGGGCGAGAAACTCGATGCCCTCGAAGATTTCGATGCCGAACGCCTGGCGAGCCGCATTCTCGGCATGGGCGACATTATTGGCCTGGTCGAAAAAGCCATGTCGGCGGCGGAAATGCAGGATATGGAGCAACTTGCCGCCAAAATGCAGAAGGGCAGCTTTGACCTCGATGATTTCGCCCTGCAATTAAGACAAATGCGCAAAATGGGCGGCATGAGCGGCTTGATGGGGTTGCTCCCCGGCGTCGCAAAGGCCAAACGCGATTTGCAAACCAGCGGCATATCCGACCGCGATTTATTGCACCAGGAAGCGATCATCTCCTCGATGACCCGCCGCGAACGCCGCGATTGGCGGTTGCTCAATGCCAAACGCAAAATCCGCATCGCCAAGGGGTCGGGTACCGATGTGCCGCAAATTAACCGCTTGCTGAAACAATTCCAACAGACCCAGAAAATGATGAAAATGGTCGGCGGCATGAACAAATCGGCGGCCAAATCGATGCTGGGCGGCGGTGCTTTGGGCGCGAACCTGGGCGGGGCCATGGGGGGGGGTGCCATGGGCGGGGGCGCGATGCCCGACATGTCCAAATTCCCCAATATTGCCGGTTTGGGTGGCGCGGGCGGCTCCCCGCCTGATCTTAAGGCTTTGCTGGGGGGGGGCGGTGGCGGCAGCCCGCAAATGTCGCAAAATCTCAATAAAATGATGCGCGATCTGGCGCGTGGCCCTAAACGGGGGAAATAAACGGGGAAAATAAAAACCCGTCTGAGCCGCGGTTGATCCGCGTTTAACTTTTAACCAACGGAGCGTGAGAAAAAAATGTCCTTGAAAATTCGTTTAACCCGTGGCGGTGCCAAAAAACGTCCTTATTACCGCATTGTGGTGGCCGAAGCGACGGCCCCGCGCGATGGCCGCTTTATCGAAAAGCTGGGCAGTTACAACCCGATGGTCGAACAGGGTCATCCGCAACGCCTGACCCTGGAAATCGAACGGATTAAACATTGGCTGAGCGTTGGGGCGCAACCGACCGACCGCGTTGCCAAATTTTTAAGCGATAATGGGTTGATGGCGGCCCCGGTGCGGCGCGAAACCCCGACCCAATCGGCCCCGCGCAAGAAAACCCAAGAAAAAATGAAAGCCGCAGCAGCGGCGTCTGAGGCGGCTGCTGCCAAAGCCGAGGCTGCTAAAGCTGAGGCCGCTAAAGCCGAGGCCGCCAAAACCGATGCTGCCAGTTAGGGGCGGGCATTGACACAAAACATGCTGGCCAAGGATTTGCTGGCCTTGGGCAAAATCCTCGCCCCCCACGGGGTGCAAGGATTTTGCAAATTGCTGAGCTTTACCGATCCGCCGGAAAATATTTTTACCTATGCGCCGCTGTTTTTGGCGGATGGGCGCGGCGTGTGGGTCGAGAAAATGGGGATCACGCGGCACAAAACCCACGAGGTTTGGTTGGCGCGGATTTATCCCCATTCCCCGGCAAAACCTTTGCCCGAAAAACTTGTACCCGTAAAATCCCCGCCTTTTGATCGCCAGCAAATGGATGGTCTGATCGGCCTGGAATTGTTCTTGCCGCGCGCGTCGCTGCCGCCGCCCGATGACGCGGATGATTTTTACCATGCCGATTTGATCGGCTGTCTGGCGGTAGCGGTGACGGGCGAGCCGATGGGCAAAGTCACCGCCCTGCATGATTACGGGGCGGGTACGTTTTTGGTGGTCACTGCCGCCGATGGCAGCGAGGCCTTTGTCCCCTTTACCCGCGCCGCCGTGCCAGACATTGACCTTGCCGCCCGCCGCGTGACGGTGGATGGGGGGGATGAGTAAGCGATTTTATTGCCAGATAAAGCGCGTCAAAAAGGGAGCGTCAGAAAAAAGGGGAATGACGCTCCTTTTTTTTAATCACGCTCTTTTAACCCATCATGGGCGTGGGCGGGGTTAAGAGGGCGGGGGCGGCGCACCCATGATCCGGTCGCATAGAGGCCGAGCAGGCTGACACCGAGTATCACCAATGCACTGCCGCTCCATTGCCAGAGATTCGAGGTTTCACCCAAGAAAATTTGAGCAAAATAGATGGTCGCAATCGGCCCCAGCGACCCCACCATCGAGGCGTGAGAGGCCCCCAATAATTTGATGCTGCTGGTTTGCATCATCACCGCAAACACCGTCGAGACCAAAGCCAAAGCCAAGGAAATTTCATAAATCTTCGCCGATTGCGCGAAAATCTCGGCGACGGGATAAAACATTAAAAATTGGATCATACTGGCGATACAGGCCACCAGCATGATCAGCGAGGTACAGCGCAGCACCCCCACCCGTTGCACCAGCACCCCCGACCCGGTAATGTAAAATGAATAACTCAACATGCTGAAAAAGATCAAAATCCCGCCCTGCACCATGCCGTCGCCCTCTTGGTTGATTTTTTGGATAAAAGCCAAGCCAAACCCGCCCAGGCATAATATTATGGCGAAAATTTCATAGCGTCGCACCGGCTTGGCAAAATAAACCCACCCCACCAACAAAACCACCAACGGATAGATGAAGAATATAATCCGCTCCAATCCCGCCGAGACATAAGTCAAGCCGGCAAAACCAAGCACATTGGACAGGTGATAACCCAACACCCCGATCATCACAATTTGCCGCCAATCCGCGCGGGTGAGCGCGGCTTGTGACTTGCCGCCCCAATATGCCGCCACCAGGAAAAACGGCACCGAAAACACCATCCTGAGCAGGATCAAGTCGGTCACATTGACTCCCGCCGCATAGGCCATTTTTATGAAAACAGATTTGAACGAAAACCCAATCGCACCCAAAACGGCATAAATTAAACCAATTGCTGCTTTATTTCGCATTAATATTTCTACTTAAGATTAATATTTTGTCCAATTTTTTGACTCGCGGCCTCGCTTTGCCGTCATCGCGCGGGCGGTGCCGAGTGATATATGGTTGGTTAACGGACAAATTACGCTAGGAGGCCGCCCCGCGCGGGCTGGTTTTTGACCAAATATTTAATGACCAAATTGATCGGAATCGAGCATGTCGGGATTGGCGCGGCGCAAACCCGTGAGTACCCCCATCTCGGCCTCGGTTAAGGCGAAATCGAACAGGGCGATATTTTCGCGCAGGCGATGAGGCTGAGCGGTTTTCGGAATGGTCACAAAGCCCTGTTGCACCGCCCAGCGCAGCACGATTTGCCCCGGCGTACGGCCATATTTTTGCGCCAATGACATCACGGCTGGTTCTGCCAGCAATGCCGACCCCGCCCCCAAAGGCCGCCAGGTTTCGGTGACAATGTTCCGTTGCCGATGCAGCATCACCAGATCGTCGCGGTCATGATAGGGGTCAAGCTGAATTTGATTGACCATCGGACAAAATCCGCGCTCAAATAATTTTTGCAAATGGGCGGGTTTGAAATTCGAGGTGCCAATTGCCCGCACCAAGCCCTGTTGCAGCAAGGTAACCATGCCTTCATAGGCTTCGACATAATGGTTGTGGTCGGGATTCGGCCAGTGAATCAGCAATAAATCCAGATAGTCCAATTTCATGCGTTTCAGGCTGGCTTCACAGGCTTGTTTGGCCCCGGCCACGCTGTGCCATTGGCGGTTAAATTTGGTGGTGACGAAAATTTCTTCGCGTTTAAGGCCGGCCTGGCGGATGCCCTGGTGGATGCCCGCGCCAACCCCGCTTTCATTGCCGTAATTTTCGGCGGTGTCGATCAGGCGATAACCCTGCCCAATCGCGGCCGCCACCGCCCCCGTCGCCTCGTCATCATTCATGGGCCAGGTGCCTAGGCCAAGCTGCGGCATTTTTACGCCATTATGCAGGGTTAGATAGGGGGTCATGGCGGGTCTCCTCGTTTTGTCTGATTAAGTCAAAAAAGTTTATGAACTCAAAAACGCGTCACATTACCAGCCGCGCTCCTAAAGAGCGTCATTACCCACCGCGCTCTTAAAGAGCGTCATTACCCGCCGTTTGCGAAGCAAACGGTCGGGTAATCCCCCATGAGTATTATTCCCCAAAAAGGAGCGTCATTACCCGCAGATTTTTGCCGCGCAGCGGCATAAATCTGTCGGGTAA
>JASGCR010000174.1 GCA_030054015.1 Candidatus Symbiobacter sp.
AAAAATTCTTAGCTTTTCTTGGGGGGGTTGGTGTAAGGCATTGATTCTAAATAGATTTTCAATATCACCAACCCCCCCGACCGATCCTAGGCGGCAAGCCGCCAAGGATCGGTTTCCCCCCCTTCCTAAGCAGGAAGGGGGGGTCAGTACGACTTATTCAGACTTTCCCTAAGCAGGAAGGGGGGGCATAAAGGCGAATTTTCAAGGACGCGGCGTACACGCCACAACCTTGTCACAGCGAAAACACAGATCGGCGTGGCGGTGCTTGCGATCCCGTTTACCCACTTCGGGGGCATATTGCCAGCAACGCGGGCATTTTTCCCCATCAGCCAAAGCGACCGTGATGGACATATCGTCATGAGCCGTCGTCAGGGTTAAGTCAAATTGCGACACGCCGAAAATATTGGCGCATTCCGCGCGGTCTAAATTTTGCAACAAGCCCACAAAGGGTTGTGCCGCCGCGGACTTGCCCAGTTCTAGCATCAATTTGGCTTGCAGCGAAGAGCCGATGGTTTTGGCGGTACGCAAGGCCTCGATCTTGATATTGGCTTGTTCGATCACTTGCGTCAATGACTGCCAGGCCAGGGTCAGATCGGGGCGGTGCCAGGTCGGATCAATTTCCAATAAGGTTAAACGATGCACCGAATCTTTGGGGTCATGGGCGTGGTTCCAGGGGCGGGCGGCCCAGGCTTCCTCGGCGGTGAAGCATAAAACCACCGACAGCCAACGCACCAACCATTCAAAGATCAGTTTCATCACGGTGCGACAGGCGCGGCGACGCGGGGCATCCAGCCCGTCGCAATAAAGCGAATCTTTGCGGATGTTAAAATAAAAAGCCGACAGATCATTGTTGCAAAACACATGCAGGGCGGCGTATATGGCGTGGAAATTATATTCTTCCAACCAGGCCTTGGCCTGGCGGTCACGCTCGGCCAGTAAAGATAAAATATACTGTTCCAACGGCGGTAAATCGGCATAAGCCACCTGTTCCTGGTCGTGCCAATCGGCCAATCCCCCCAGCAAATAGCGCAAGGTCAGGCGCAAACGTTTGTATAAATCGGCCTGGTGGGCCAAAATATCGGGGCCGATGCGCATATCCTCGGTATAATCGGTGGAGACCACCCACAGGCGCAAAATATCAATCCCATATTTTTTGGCGACATCATCGGGGGCGACGGTATTGCCGAGCGATTTCGACATTTTGCGCCCTTGTTGATCCATCGTAAAACCGTGGGTAAACACCTCGTTATAGGGGGCTTTGCCGCGTGTGCCGCAGGATTCCAACAAGGAGGAGTGGAACCAACCGCGATGCTGGTCGGTGCCTTCAAGATACATGACTTTCTCGGCATTTTTAAGATCGTCGCGTTTTTCGAGGACAAAGGCATGGGTGGCGCCGGAATCAAACCAAACCTCGACCACATCTTTGATTTGATCATATTTGGCGGGATCGTATTTTGCCCCCAAAAACCGCGCCGCCGAGCCAGGGGCGAACCAGGCATCTCCCCCCTCGGCCTCAAAAGCCGCCGCAATCCGGTCATTCACCGCCTGGTCGCGCAAAATCTCGCCAGTGTCTTTGGCGGTAAAGACGGCGAGCGGCACCCCCCACACACGTTGGCGCGAGATGCACCAATCGGGGCGGTGTTCAATCATGCTTTTGATGCGGTTTTTGGCGGTGGCGGGGAACCAGGCGGTGTCTTCAATCGCTTTCAGGGCTTTTTGCCGCAAATTATTGGTCTCCATCGAAATGAACCATTGCGGCGTGGCGCGGTAAATGAGCGGCGAATGCGACCGCCAACTATGGGGATAACTGTGCTTAAATTCGCTCTGATGCAGTAAATTTCCGGCCTCGGTCAAATATTGGCAGACCGGGCGGTCGGCTTTGAACACATGCACCCCAGCCAGCAAGGGCACCTGGGCGGCAAATTTACCATCGCCCAGCACCGTCACCGGCACCTCAAGCCCGAATTCTTTGCCGACCGCGAAATCTTCAAGCCCGTGGCCGGGGGCGGTATGTACCAAACCGGTACCGGACTCGGCGGTGACATGGGCGCCAGGCAACATTGGCACCGCGAAATCATAGAAGCCGTTGGCGGCGGCAATTCCAGCCAAAGGATGGGACAAAATCGTCCCCGCCAATTCCGAGCCGTGCATATGGGCAAGGGTCGTAAATTCGCCCCCCATGGCGGCGGTAAATTTTTCGACCAAATCCGCCGCCACCAGCAAATGCTCGCCGGGTTTGATGGTTTGCGTCGGGTTGGCGGTCACGGCCTCGATCACCGCATAATTAATGTCGCGGTTATAGGCGACGGCGCGGTTGCCGGGCAAAGTCCAGGGCGTGGTCGTCCAGATCACCGCCGCCGCCTGGGTGAGTGACGGGCGCGAGGGAATTTTCACCGGAAATTTGACATAGATCGCCAGGGAATTGTGGTCTTCATATTCAACCTCGGCATCGGCGAGGGCGGTTTCCTCCACCACCGACCACAAAACCGGCCGAAATCCGGCATATAATCCGCCATTATCGATGAATTTGGTGAATTCGCGGAAAATTTGCGCTTCGGCGGCGAAATCCATGGTTTTATAGGGGTTTTGCCAATCGCCCACCACGCCAAAACGTTGAAATCCCGCTTTTTGGATGGCGATCCAATGCTCGGCAAAGGCGCGGCAGGCGCGGCGAAATTCCATCACATCGACGTCGGATTTTTTCTGTCCCTTGGCGCGGTATTCTTCCTCGACCTTCCATTCAATCGGCAATCCGTGGCAATCCCAGCCCGGCACGTAATTCGAGTCATAGCCCTGGACTTGGCGGGCGCGGGTCACCACGTCTTTAAGGATTTTATTGACCGCGTGACCGACATGCAAATAGCCATTGGCATAAGGCGGGCCATCATGGAGAACAAATCGTTTCGCTCCCTTGCGGTCTTGGCGCAGCAAGCGATACAGATCAATGGCTTGCCAATGGGCGACGATTTTTTCTTCCTTTTCGGCCAGACCGGCGCGGATCGGAAAATCGGTCTTGGGCAAGAAAACCGTTTCCTTGAATTGGTCTTTGCTGGCTGGCGCGTCGGATTGGGTTTTGGGGTTATTGCCGTTAGACACCATCGTCATCCTTTAATATATTCTGGGCGGTTGCCACATCTATGTTAATTTGCTCGACCAATTCGGGCAAGCTGTTAAATTTCTGTTCGGGGCGGATAAAGTCAATCAAGGCCACTTCGATGGTTTGGTCATAGAGATCGCCGGCAAAGTCAAACAAATGTACTTCCAGGCGCGGCGCGCTCCCGTCAACGGTCGGGCGTATGCCAAAATTAGCGACCCCGTCCCAGCGACGACGAATCCCTGGTAATGTCCCTGGTAATGCCCCTGGCAATTTTACCCGCACCGCATAAACGCCAAATTTTGGCCGCATGATGCCCACCGGCGCAAGATTGGCGGTGGGAAAACCCAGCGTGCGCCCGCGTTGGTCGCCGCGCGTGACCACGCCTTGCATCGCCCAGGCGCGTCCCAGTTTTTGCCGCACGGCGGCAACCTGTCCGGCGGCAATCAGGGTGCGGATTTGGGTGGATGAAATCGGCTCATCGCCGTCATTTAATTTGCTGACCACCTCGACATCGAAACCGAATTTTGTGCCCATTGCCTGTAAAAATTCGGGGGTACCGGCGCGTTTGGCTCCGAAACAAAAATCGCTGCCGACCACCACCAATTCGGGTTCGAGACCCTCGGCAAACACCTTTTGGCAAAATTGGGTTGGCGACCAGGCGGCCAGGGACAGGTCAAATTCGAGGGCGACCACGGCATCGAATTTTAATTCCGCCAAAATGCCGCATTTCTGGGCAAAATTGGTCAGGCGGAAATTTTCGGCAGGCTCCCCGGCGGGGAAAGGCGGGCGGGACAAGATTTCGCGCGGATGCGGCTCGAAGGTAAGGATAAGGGCGGGGCAGGCCCGACGCACCGCCTGCGCGTAACAGCGATTGAGCAAGGCCTGGTGTCCCAAATGCACCCCGTCAAAATTCCCCACCGCGACCACAGAATGGGCGTAATCGCCGATTAACGGATCGGCCAGGGTGCGCAAAATATCCATATGGTTAAGCCTTTTTGAGGTCTCGAAACGAAAATTTCAGACTGGTTGGCGGCGAAATTATATGGTATAGCGTCGTTTTGCAAATGTAAGATTGCAAGTTAAGCACTGCGCCCAAGATTAAGGCCGATGATAGCCGATGGTAGCCGATGAGTAAGGCACACGAACCGATGGCGGCGAAACCCTAAACGCGCCGCCTGATTTAGGAAAAAAATTATGGCGAAACCCAACACGTTATTGATTAAATTGGTCAGCACGGCCGAGACCGGCTTTTACTATGTGACCAAGAAAAATCCGCGCAAAACCACCGATAAAATGCAACAACGCAAATATGATCCGGTCGTGCGCAAACATGTGCTGTTCAAAGAAGCCAAAATAAAATAATTTTGCCCGCCGGTTGTGCCATGCTGCGCCTTGCCGCGCCGAATATCCAGGTCCGTCTATGACCGAGGCCACGCTCAGTTTTGCCCAAATTCGCGCCGACGATCCGCAATTGGCTGCATTATTAGCGGCGTCGGATGCGTATTTTGCCGCCCTCTATCCCGCCGCGAGCAATCATCTCGAAGATGCAACCACCCTGGCCCAGCCCAATGTCACAATTTATGGGGCCTGGGTTGATGCGCAATTGGTGGCGTGCGGGGCGGTCAAAATCATGCGCGACGACGGCGAATATGGCGAGATCAAGCGGGTGTTTGTCGCCGAAGGCTGGCGGCAACAGGGACTCGCCCAACGCATTATGGAAAAATTGCACGCTCATTTGCGCGATCATGGGGTGGCGGTGGCGCGGCTCGAAACCGGCATCAATGAAGGGGCGACATTGCGCTTTTACCACCGCTTGGGCTACCGCCATCGCCCGCCTTTCGGCCATTATGCCTTTGATCCCCTCAGCGTTTTTATGGAGAAATCGCTCGATGCCGACAGGCCCCTCCCTTAGACTTGCCAAAAGGAAGAGCGTCAAAAAGGGAGCGTCATTACCCGCCGCAGATAAAGTGGGAGCGGAAAAAAAGGGAGCGTCAAAAAGGGAGAGCGGAAAAAAAGGGAGCGTCATTACCCGCCGGAGTGCAAGCGGGAATCCGCTTG
>JASGCR010000175.1 GCA_030054015.1 Candidatus Symbiobacter sp.
CCGCGCTTACGCGCGGACTTTTCTAACCTCAGAATGACACTCTTAGGACTTGTTCTGACCATCCTAAAGAAAGTTGCACGAAACCGAGCCGTGGCTTATGGTAGGGACGGATCACGCTAAAGGCGCGCGCCGCATCCGCAATTTCTCCCCTGAGGAACCCCAGACGATGTCTCATGACCCTGAATTTTCTCCTGAACTGGCCCCGGCAATGGCGATTATCAATGCCGCCTATGACAAATTACAAAGCCTGGCCGGCCAGCCCCCCGCCGCCATTGCCGATGCGGTCGCCGCAGCGGGCGAAGAAAAATTACACCATCTGGTACTGGCGGTGGAAAAAACCTTGCGGATGCTGGATGAAGGCCTGATCCGCGTTGCCGCAAAACAAGCCGATGGCAGCTACGCCGTACAGCAATGGATCAAAAAAGCAATTTTGTTATCATTCCGGCTCAATCAAATGGTACCGATCAGCCATGCCCCTGGCGGCGGCCATTGGTGGGATAAAGTACCGCAAAAATTTTCCCATTGGGGGGTCGAAGAATTTACGGCGGCGGGCTTCCGCGCCGTGCCAGGGGCGCAGGTGCGGCACGGGGCCTATATCGCGCCGGGCGTGGTGCTGATGCCCAGTTTCGTCAATATCGGGGCCTATGTCGATTCCGGCACGATGGTGGATACCTGGGCGACGATAGGCTCTTGCGCCCAAATCGGCAAAAATTGCCATATTTCCGGCGGTACCGGCATTGGCGGCGTGTTGGAACCCTTGCAAGCCGCGCCGGTGATTATCGAGGATAATGTCTTTATCGGGGCGCGTTCGGAAGTCGCCGAAGGGGTGATTGTTGAATCCGGCGCGGTCATCTCGATGGGGGTATTTTTGGGAGCCTCGACCAAGATTCTTGACCGCGAAACCGGCCAGGTCAGTTATGGCCGCATCCCGTCCGGGGCGGTGGTGGTTCCCGGCACCTTGCCGCCGAGCAAGACCTTGCCCGATGGCAGCCCCGGCCCCTCCCTGGCCTGCGCCGTGATTGTCAAACGGGTCGACGCGCAAACCCGCCGCAAAACCTCGATCAATGAGTTGTTGCGCGATTGAGCCTGGCGATAATAAATGATTTCTGTGGGGGGTGCAGGGTGGCGGTCTATACACGTATCGGGGAAGACGAGTTGAAACAATTCCTTGCCGCATATTCGGTGGGGGAATTGGTCGAATGCCATCCCATTGCCGAGGGGGTGGAAAACTCCAATTATCGCTTGCTGTTGCGCGCGCCATCGGGCGGGCGGGTGCCGTATATTCTCACCCTCTATGAAAAGCGGGTGAACCCTAAGCAATTGCCGTTTTTTATCGGATTAATGGAGCATTTGGCGGCGGCGGGCGTGCAATGTCCGGTGCCGATCAAAGCCCGTGACGGCGAGGCCTTGCGCCATTTGGCGGGACGCTCGGCGGCGATGGTGTCGTTTTTACCTGGCCACAGCATCAACCCCAAACTAACCGCATTTTCGCCCGATCATTTGCGGCAATTGGGGGCCGCAGTGGCGCGGATGCACCTGGCCGGCGCGGGATTTGCCTTGCAGCGTCCGAATGATTTGTCGGTTGCGGGGTGGCAACACTTGGCGGCGGAAACGGTGGGGCGGGCGGGGGGAATTGCCGATCACCTTGATACGACCATAGCAGACGAACTGCGGTATTTGACACAAAACTGGCCGTGTGATGTGCCGCATGGTTTGCCCTTGGGGGTGATTCACGCCGATCTGTTCCCGGATAATGTGTTTTTCCGCGAGGGCAAATATTCGGGGATGATTGATTTTTACTTTGCCTGTAATGATTTTCTCGCTTATGAATTGGCGGTGTTGCTCAATAGTTGGTGCTTTGATTTTCCCGCTGTGACCTATAATGTGAACAATGCCAAGGCTTTGTTGGCGGGGTATCAAACCATCCGCCCGCTTGCACCCGCCGAGCAGGACAATCTGATCATTTTGGCGCGGGGCGCGGCCTTGCGGTTTTTATTGACGCGGCTTTATGATTGGCTCCATCACCCGCCCGATGCCTTGGTCGAGCGCAAAGACCCGCGCGAATATCTGATCAAATTGCAATTTTTTCAATCGGCGCGGCCTGAGCAAATTTTGGCGTAGTTTTTTGGTACGGGTTTTCCTGTACGGGGAATTTTTGGATGGCGGGTGCAGTTGAGGCGGTAAAAATTTTCACTGATGGGGCGTGCCAGGGCAATCCTGGCCCCGGCGGCTGGGCCGCCATTTTGCGCTATCGCGGGGTTGAGCGGGAATTGACCGGATTCGAAGCCGACACCACCAATAACCGCATGGAAATGATGGCGGTCATTGCTGCCTTGCACAGCCTGAAACGCCCCTGCGCGGTCGAGATTTACAGCGACAGCCGCTATGTCATTGACGGCATGACCAAATGGATGGCGGGCTGGCAAAAGCGGGGCTGGAAATCCGCCGCCAAAGAACCGGTCAAAAACCAAGATTTATGGCAAAATATGTTAGTCGCCGCCGCGCCGCACGCGATTACCTGGCATTGGGTGCGCGGCCATGACGGCCATCCCGAAAATGAACGCTGCGATGCCCTGGCGGTGGCGGCGATTGCCACCGCATTGCTGTCAAAGAACTGACGGTGGCGGCTATAAGGAATGTCTGAATGAGACTCTAACCTCCTCCCTTCCCCACCAATTCCCTAGCCCGTGCGACCACCGCATCCACCGTAATCCCGAATTTTTGGAACAGATGCGCGGCGGGGGCCGAGGCCCCAAAGCCGGTCATGCCGATAAAATGCTTATCCTCGCCGTGAATTTGCGCCCCCCCGGTCCAACGCTCCCACCCCAGGCCGATGGCGGCTTCGATGGCCAAACGCGGGGCCGCACCCAACACGGCACGGCGATAATCGGGCGATTGCTCGGCGAACAGTTCGTGGCAAGGCATCGACACCACCGCCGCATGAATGCCAACCGCCAACAGCGCGTCCGCCGCCGCCGCCGCCAAATGCACTTCGGAACCGCTGGCGAGCAAAGAAATATCGCGGGAACCGCCCGCCGCTTCACGCAGCACATACCCCCCGCGCCCGACCAAATTCTCGGCAACAAATTCCCGTCGCAACAGCGGCAAATTTTGCCGCGTCAAAGCCAGCACAGTCGGGCGATCAGCAGACTGCAAGGCCACCAACCAGGCCTCCGCCGTTTCCACCGCATCGCATGGGCGCAGCACCAACAAATTCGGGATCGCCCGCAACGCCGCCAAATGTTCGACCGGTTGATGGGTGGGGCCATCTTCGCCGAGGCCAATCGAATCATGGGTGAAAACATAAATCACCCGCACCCCCATCAAAGCCGCGAGGCGAATCGACGGGCGGCAATAATCGGAAAACACCAAAAACGTGCCGCCATAGGGAATAATGCCGCCATGCAAGGCCAAACCATTCATCGCCGCCGCCATGCCATGCTCGCGGATGCCGTAATAAATATACTGGGCGTTATAATCACCGGCGGCAATTTTTGCCGGGGAGAGGGGAGATTGCGATGCGACTTTGGTGTTGTTCGATCCGGTCAAATCCGCCGAGCCGCCAAGCAAGCCCGGACAAAGCGGAGCCAAAATTTCGAGCGTTTTCTGGCTGGCAATGCGGGTGGCTTCGGGTTTTTCGCTGGTGGTTAATTGGCGTTTATATTCGGTCATCGCCGCCGCCGCCGCAGGCGGAATTTCCCCGGATTGGCTGCGGTGCCAGGCGGATTTAATTTCTGGCTTGGTATGATCTAATCTTTGTTGCCAGGCGGTTTTGGCGGCGCGACCGCGCTGTCCCGCCCGCCGCCAATTGCTCAAAATCTCATTAGGGATAACGAAGGGTTCATACTGCCAATCCAATGACGTGCGGGCGCGGGCGATTTCGTCTTTGCCGAGGGGGCTGCCATGCACCGCCGCGCTGCCTTGTTTGGTCGGGGACCCCAAGCCAATAATGGTGCGACAGGCAATCAGGGTCGGGCGGGTCGCGGTTTGGGCGCGGGCGAGGGCGGCGTGGATTGCCGTCGGATTATGGCCGTCGATTTTTTCACAGTCCCAGCCCGATGCGGCGAAGCGCGGGAGCATGTCATCGGAGCTGGACAAATCCGTCGCCCCATCAATCGAGATTTGATTGTCATCCCACAACACGACCAGGCGATTGAGGCGCAAATGACCCGCTAGGCTTATGGCTTCTTGCGAAATGCCCTCCATCAAACAGCCATCGCCAGCTATGACATAGGTGCGGTGATCGACCAATTCTTTGCCAAATGTCGCATTGAGCAACCGCTCGGCGAGGGCGAATCCGACCGCATTGGCTAAACCTTGCCCCAGCGGCCCGGTGGTGGTCTCCACCCCCGATGTGTGACCATATTCGGGATGACCAGGGGTCACCGCGTCCAATTGACGGAATTGCTTGATGTCGTCGATGGTCATGCGCGGATTGCCGGTCAGATACAGCAGCCCATACAGCAACATCGAGCCATGCCCCGCCGACAAAATAAAGCGATCCCGATCCGGCCAGAGCGGGTCTTCGGCATCATATTTCAGAAAATCGCGGAACAACACGGTGGCGACATCGGCCATGCCCATCGGCATCCCTGGGTGGCCGGAATTGGCGGCCTCGACCGCATCCATCGCCAAGACGCGCAGGGCATTGGCCATTGGGTCTAATTTATGCGGGGGAAGTGCGGGTACGGGCGTTGTTGCGCCGGAGTCTGTACTTGCCATTATAAAGCCTTGCCATGAAAATGCGATGCGCCGATTCGCGCCGGAGGTCGGCATTGGCTTTATACAAAAATTAACCCAAAAAATCCCGCAAAATTTTTGTTTTTTTCTTGTTTTGCGGGATTGTTCGGCGTTTTTTTTGGAAGGTCGGAATAAGTGCTAAAAGTTTCCTCCATTCCCGCCGCACCTTTAGGAACCTCCGATCAAGTCACTTTTTTGCCACAAGAGACGTGCATTTGCGAGCGGCGCAGCCGCGAAGCAATCCAGAAAAATCTAGCAATTTCAAGATTTTACTGGATTGCTTCGCGGTTGCGATGCAACCGCTCGCAAATGCCATTATTTTTGTTTTTGAGACTTGTTCGGAGTTTCCTTAAGGAAGGTCTGAATAAGTCGTACTGACCCCCCCTTCCTGCTTAGGAAGGGG
>JASGCR010000176.1 GCA_030054015.1 Candidatus Symbiobacter sp.
CGAAATATCCGTGTTCCACGGATATTTCGGCGGGTAATGACGCTCCCTTTTTTTGCTCCCTCTTTTTGACGCTCCCTTTTTTAGCCCTTAACAGCCTTCAACACTTAAAAAGAAGAGCGTCATTACCCGCCACATTATCCGTTTACGGATAATGTGAGTCGGGTAATCCCCCAGGCATTTTGGGAATAATACTCCGGCGGGTAATGACGCTCATTTTTATATGACTTAATCACACCTTCCCTAAGCAAACTCGCGCTTAAGCCGGGGGACCAAATCGGTTTTTTCCCAGGAAAATCCGCCTTCATGATCGGGTTCGCGGCCAAAATGGCCATAGGCGGCGGTGCGGGCATAAATCGGTCGGTTGAGGGCTAAATGCTCGCGGATGCCGCGCGGCGACAGATTCATAAATTCGGGCAAAATCTCGGCCAGGCGGGATTCATCGACTTGACCGGTGCCGTGGGTGTTGATGTAAATCGACAAAGGATAAGACACGCCAATGGCATAAGAAAGCTGTATCGTGCAGCGTTCGGCCAATTCCGCCGCGACGATATTCTTGGCGAGATAGCGCGCGGCATAGGCCGCCGAGCGATCCACCTTGGTGGGGTCTTTGCCGGAAAAAGCCCCGCCGCCATGGGGGGCGGCCCCGCCATAAGTATCGACGATAATCTTGCGACCGGTAAGCCCGGCATCGCCATCCGGCCCGCCAATCACAAAGCGACCGGTGGGATTCACGTAAAAGGATTTTTCCGGACACATCCATCCGTCGGGCAAGGTCGCCACCACATGCTGGCGCACCAATTCGCGGATGGCTTCTTGGCTCATGGCTTCGTCATGTTGGGTCGAGACCACGACCGAAGTGGCAGCGACCGGACGGCCATTAACATAGCGCAAAGTCACCTGGCTTTTGGCATCCGGCCCCAGACCGGATTGGTTGTTTTTGTGCCGCGTCTCGGCCAGGCTGCGCAGGATTTTATGGGCATAATAAATCGGGGCCGGCATCAAAACCGGGGTTTCACGACAGGCATAACCAAACATAATGCCTTGATCCCCAGCCCCCTCATCCTTATTGCCGCTGCTGTCGACCCCCATGGCGATGTCGGAGGATTGGGCATGGATCAAGACCTCGACCTTCATGTTTTGCCAATGAAACCCCTCTTGCTCATAGCCAATCTCGCGCACGGCATCGCGGGCGGCGGCCACCAATTTATCATGGGTGACGGAGGCGGGGCCGCGTACTTCGCCGGCCAAAATCACCCGATTGGTGGTCGCCATTGTTTCGCAGGCCACCCGCGCATAAGGATCGGCCGCCAAAAACACATCGACCACTTTGTCAGAGATACAGTCGCATACTTTGTCCGGATGACCTTCGGACACAGATTCGCTGGTGAAGAGAAAATCATTGTGAGTCGACATATTCTTCCTTTGAGTCCTGGCTTAAGCACAGATTTTGAGGGCAGATTGCCCGCAATCACACCTGCGCCCGTCATGATACGTACGATGCCATTCTTGCGAATTTCAAAATTCTGTCAAGCTTAATACGGATCAAAAACTATTTTCTTTGACATTAATGTCGAGAACCGTACTCAATTTCTCTTCGTTTTTGCCGACATATAAATCCGCCACCGCCCGCGTCAGATCAAGGATGCGTTTGCGCATAGATTCGTCTTCGATCCGATCAAAGGCGCGGGCTAATTCCAATAAATCGCGTCTGACCGCTTTGGGGCGGTAGGAATTATTTTCCGGATCGTCGAGATATAAAGAGGTCGAAACATCGGGGGCGGGAAATTCTTTGGTTGGCTCTAACCCGTCGAAAAAAAACGCCATCGGCACATTCATGATAAGGGCGAGTTCGTATAAGCGGCTGGCATCAATGCGATTGGTGCCGCGTTCGTATTTTTGCATTTGTTGGAACGACAAACCAATCTTTTCCCCTAATTTTTCCTGCGAGAGGCCAAGCAACGTACGCCGCCAACGCAAACGGTTGCCAATATGGCAATCGACGAGATTGGTTTCGCCATTAATGATCGGTTTCCGACCGCGTTTCCTAGGTTGTTTGGGCTGTTTGGGCTGTTTTAGCTGTTTGGGCAATTGAGTCATGATTTTCCTCGGTCATCCCCCTGCGGAGGTTCGCTCACAAAAAATTGAATGTGGTTTTATATCACTGATTACTATGACTACCAACGATTGTTTGACGCCGAACCCTAGATAATGTTCCCATAAGAATAAAGGCGGCGGCCCACAGCCACAACCCATCCCCATATTTGGCATAGAGGGTGGGGTGCGGCAAAGCGGGCGGTAAGGTCACATCTAATATCCCGCTTTGATCGAGTCCCAGATGTTGTTCAATCCGGCCAAAGGCATCGCTGACCCCGGAAATGCCGTAATTATCCGCCCGCACCACCGGCACACCTTCCTCGATGCCGCGCCACAGCGTTTGGCTGAAATGCTGCACCGGGCCGGTGCTGTAGCCGTACCAGCCATCATTGGCCAGGCTCAGCAAAAATTGCGGGCGATCCGACCCATTTGGGGGCGGGTTGATATTTTGTGGCATCACCTGGCCGGGGAAAATCGCCTCGTAACAAATCAGCGGCGAAAAACTTGGCACGCCTGGGATGCGCAGGCTTTGCGGCCCAGGGCCTGGGGTAAAATCCACCATATTGGCAATTGCCGGCGGCATGGGCAGCCAGTCGCGCCAGGGCATATATTCGCCAAAGGGTACCAAATGGGCTTTGTCGTAAGCGGCCAAAATCTGATTGTCGGATGACAACACCACCAAACCATTGGTCAGGATCGGGTCTTGCGACGGGCTGGAATCTGTGCTGGAGTCCCGGTTGGAATATGTGTTGGAGTCCCGGTTGGAATATGTGTTGGAGTCCCGGTTGGAATCTGTGTTGGAGTCCCGGTTGGAATCTGTGCTGGAGTCCCGGTTGGAATCTGTGTTGGAGTCCCTGTTCGAGTCCCTGGGCAAGAGCCGGATCGTACCGGTGATTAAAACCGTGCCGCGGGGCAGGGCGGCACTGATGTGGCGACGCCAGTCGGCTTCGCGTTCCAACACGAAATTAGTGGCGGCTTCGGGCCAAATTATCGCCGCCAAGGGGGCTTGGCTGGGAATCTTGGATAACGCCAATAAATGCTCAACCGTGGCCGCGTCAAATTGCGGGTCAAGTTTCAATCTTTGGGGGATATTGGGTTGCACCAGGCGCATCCTCACCGGCGGCTCGCGCGGCGGCACGGCACTGCCATAAAGCCGCCACGCCCCCAATATCGCCCACACGGACAGAGCCATGGCTCCGATAAAACAGACCATTTTCCCCTTGGGTTGGTACCACCCCGCCGGTAAGACCAAAATAAGCAGGGTCAAAAGCGACACGCCATAGGCCCCGACCCAGGCGGCGGCTTGCTGCATCGCCAGCGCGTCTTGCCAGGCATAGGCCACCAAATTCCACGGCAAGCCGGTAAATAAATGGCCCCGCGCATATTCGGCCCCAGCCCATAACAGCGCAAACCAGATCAAATTGGTGAGATCAAGCGGCAAAGCGCGGGGGGACGCCTGATCTGCCATTGCGTTCCGATGTCGCCGCGCCGCCAGGCCGTACCACATCACCGTCACCAGACCGATATATAAAGCCAGAAAAAGCGGCAGACCCACCAAAGCCAAGGGGTAAATCCACCAAAAACGGGCAAAATCAATCAAAACGGCATTGGCGATCCAATATAATCCCGCGAGAAAAAACCCAAAGCCAAAGCCCCACCCCATCACAAAAGCGGCGCGGCGGCTGCTGGCATAACGCAATTGCCACAATAATCCCACCAGAGCCAAGGGCAAAAACGGCACCAGGCCAAAGGGCGGCAAAGACAGACTCGCCGCCGCTCCCCACGCTATCATCACCGCCAGGCGTTTCCCCCCTTTTATCGGCGGGGCCTCGTGCCAAATCTTCCCAAGGCGGGCAAGATTGGCTATTTTGGCCCAGGAAGTTTTTACCCAGGATATATTCACCATGTTTTTTCGCCTGTGCAAAGGATAATGCCCATGTCTCTCGCCAACCCGCCGCCGCCACCAACCCCGCCCCAACCCAAGCATGTCGCGCTCTTTCTGACCTGTTTGGTGGATATGCTGCGCCCCAGTATCGGCATGGCGGCCTTAACTTTACTTGAAAAATCAGAGCAAAATGGCATAAAATTTACCGTAATGGTACCCGGCGGGCAAATTTGTTGTGGTCAACCCGCTTATAATGGCGGCGATCGCGCGGCGGCGATGCGCTTTGCCCAGGCCATGATCGCCAAGTTTGAAGCGTTTGATTATATCGTCGTGCCGTCGGGCAGTTGTGGCGGGATGATTAAATGTCATTATCCGATCTTGCTGGGCAATGACCCGATTTGGGGCGAGCGGGCGACCAAACTCGCCGCGAAAACGTACGAATTGACCCAATTTTTGCACGATGAATGTGACCGTCACCCGCCCCCGACCGCTTCCTCACCGTCCCTGCCTGGTCAAAGAATCGCCTATCACAGCAGCTGTTCGTCGCTGCGTGAGATGAAGGTCAAGAACCAACCGATTGACCTGTTGCGGCAAAAATTGGGTTTTGACGGGGTTGGGGTCGAGAATTTGCCCGATGCCGAAAGCTGTTGCGGCTTTGGCGGTCTGTTCAGTGCCAAATTTCCCGATATTTCGGCGGCCATGGCCGATGCCAAAATCGCCGCTTGTGACAAAAACGGGGCGGACCTGCTGGTCGCCTGTGATTTGGGCTGTTTGCTGCATTTGGGGGGGCGGATGGGACGCGTCGGAAAGAAAGTCACCGTCCGCCATGTCGCCGAGATTTTGGCGGATAATTATACCGATCCGTCGCTCAATCCCCTGGGGTGAGCGCGTGTGATGCAAAAACGCTAAGAGACTGATTCAAAATTAGTTCTTTTAAGGAAAACCATAAAAACCTAATAATTACAAACCACTAGACCTCCCCTTCCTGCTTAGGGATGGTCTGATTAAGTCAGTATTTTTGCCAAAAGAGACCGGCATTTGCGAGCGGCGCAGCCGCGAAGCAATCCAGAAAAATCTAGCAATTTCAGGATGCTACTGGATTGCTTCGCGGGCGTAAACGCCCGCTCGCAAATGCCACTTTTT
>JASGCR010000177.1 GCA_030054015.1 Candidatus Symbiobacter sp.
GGACTGCAAGCGGAAATCCGCTTGCAGTCCGGCGGGTAATGACGCTCTTTTTTTTGACGCTCTTTTTTTTGACGCTCCTTTTTTTGCTACTCGTTCCAACCTTTCTTTACGTAAAAAACTCCGGCACAACCCCCTCGGTTGCAAGGAAAATCGCGTCATTTTCGATCCGCACCGGATATTGGGCGAGTTTGCAATGACGGGGATTGATCCCCGCCCCGTTATTGCCATCAAACGTCCATAAATGGGCTTTGCAGACAATTTTTTGCCCATCAAATGTGCCGTCTTTGAGCGGAAATTCCTGGTGGGGACAGGTGGCTTGAAAGGCCCTGACCTCGCCGCCCGTTAAACAGACCAAAATGATGCGATGGCCGTTTACCTCGACCGCGTTCATTTCGCCTTCCCACAAATCATCCAACCCACAAACTTTTTGGAATGTCATGGCCACACCGTCTTGAAATCACAGTTAATGCGCCCCGCCGCAGATCAGGCCTCGCAGAAAATAAACTCTAGCGATTCCATGGGTTTAATATTGGTCTCGGCCAATTTCGCCTGGCGCGGGAAGAAATCCTTGGCCCCCTGCTGGCGGACGCGGATAATTTTGTCCGGTTGCGGTTTGACCCGCCGCCCCACCGAGTGATGGGCGGCAGCCGCCGCGATTTCATCCATGGTGTTTTCGGTATCCACCGCCACCAATTGCAAGACAAAATCATATTGAAAATTCGAGATAATCGGGAACAAAGCCATTTTTATGCCTCCAGACTTGTGGGCGTAAGATTGGGCGAAAGCTTAAGCTGCCTTGGCCTCGGGTTTGCGGCGATATTCATCCACCCATTTATAGCCATGGGCATCATCGCCGATTTCGCCAGGTGCCAAATTCATATATTGCAAGGCCCCCATCAAATCGGGCGGCAAAATTTTGCCGGCCAAAAAGCGATCCACCAACGTCATGTGATCACGGTACCGCAGCGGGTCTTGTTGAAACACCCAACGATCAATCTCGGAATTGAAATGATAGGTTCGGCCTTGGTAATCCAACGGATAATCTTTGACATTCCAGCCCTTGCCAGGTATGGCGCAAATGGGGATTTGGCTCATGTTACAGACAATCGGCAAGGTTTCAGGATAGGTTTTCTCCATCCGGCCATTGACCAAATTATCGATAATCACATCCCAGGCCTGGCCAAACGTGTCGTTCCAGCCCGGATATTTTTCTTCCAGCCAATCGCGGCAATCGGGCGTGACTCCGGCGGCGACGTTAAACCACAGAGTCGGCCGCCAGAACCAAATGCCCATTTGATAAGCATGGTGTTGGTAATCAAATTCATGGATCATTTGATCCCAATACCAGGGCAGATCGAGGCCTAAATCGAGCAAACTCCGTTCAAATTGATTGACGATCCATTCCTGCATAAATTCTTTGAAGGATTGTTTGCGGTGTTCAAGCGGCGTGGCATAATCCATCGCCGTACCGGTCAGCAAACAAAACAGCCGCCAAGTGCGGGCAATCGCCACATCGACCAAATTTTGCGCTTTTTCTTTGTGACCATTTTTAATCAGAATCTGCAAGGCCGGCCCGCCAATTTGGGCGTGGCGCGATTCGTCGGTTTGGATGCTGGAGACCAAGCTTGAGAACGTAAAATCACCCGCTTCCGCCGCATCCGAGGCCAAACCCAAAAACGGCTGCGGATTGCTCAACCGGCTTTGTCGCGCCAGATCAAGGGGTTAGAGAGCAAATTGGGCGTACAGCTGTTTAACCGCACCCCCAAGGGGGTCGAGCCGACCGCGGCGGGGCAAACCCTGATGGACGAAGTGCCAAACATCCTCATGCTGGTCAAACGGGCCGAGGATCGCACCCGCCTGGCCGGCCAGGGGAAATTGGGGCGACTCGATGTCGGATTGTTTGGTTCGGGAGTATTGGATGTCATCCCCCGCATATTGGCGCAATTTCACGCTTTACGGCCCGACATCACGATTGGCCTCCATAATTTAACCAAATCCGAGCAATTACAGGCCTTGCGCGAACGCCGCATCGCCATTGGTTTTAACCGCTTGCTGCCAAATGAACCTGATCTCGTGGTCGAAACCGTGTTGCGCGAGCCCCTCTACCTGGCGATGCCAGAGAGCCACGACCTGGCTGCCCACCAGACGATTGCCCTGCCGCAACTCGATAATATGCCGATGATCCTTTACCCCAATTTGCCGATCCCTGGCCTTGCCCAGGAAATTCACAATGAATTTCGCCGCCTTAATCTGCGCCTGCGGGTCGAACAAGATGTCGAGGATGTGGTGACCGCCGTGGCTCTGGTGGCGAGCGGTTTTGGGGTTGCCATCACCACCCAATCAGCGACCCGTTTATCCCTGCCGGGGGTGATTTTTCGGCCTTTGGCGGTGGGTCATGATTTATCCGACATTGAATTGCAATGTCTGTATCGCCGCGGCGACCCTTCGCCAATTTTGGCGGCATTTTTAGAGGTGGTGCATAATTTTTGCCAGCAAAACACCCCCGCTTTGGCCGAGATGCGAAAAATATTAGCCAGAATTCCCTAAAAACGCGGTTTGACTCTTTAGCCACCCATGCGCTTCGGTGAGATCGAGAAATTGACTGGCATAGGAGGCCTGGAGGGCATCACGCGACAGGGCCCAATCCCATTTTTCGCGCAACAAATTTTTGGCTGGGGCGAGCAATTGGGGAATGGGCGGCAAGGGCGCGGCGGCAAGGGCGCGTAACCGCCGCCGCAAACCCTCTTCGTTCAAATCCGGCGATTTTTGCACCGCCACAAACGGCCCGGCCAAGGCCGCCTTGACCCCGCTGGCGGCGAGCAGACAGAGGATGGCTTCATTGGCATCGTCGCTAAGCCAGGTTAAAATCATCATCTCACGGCCTTGATCGAGGATGATTTTATCCGCCAGCCCGCCGCGCCGATAGGCCTCACGCGCCTCGGCTAAAAACCGCCGCGCCGTCGGATCAAGAAAACTTGGCACGTCGTCGCCCTCTAACAATTGCCGCATTTTTTGCCGCACCCTGGTGTGAACGCGACAGCCCGCTCCATTGAAAATCGGCGGCATGGCCCCCCGCGCCGGCGAGACATAAAGGGCTTTGTGAGAATCGTCAATTTCATCTACCCGCCAGGTTTTGCCGGCAAAGATAATCAACTGGTCGACCGTCACCATCTGCGAAATCGGCAAAGACCCCAAATTTTTACCGCCAGAGATAACGCGAAATTCTTCTTCGCTGGTAAAAGCGGCGTAAAATGTATAGTGATTGACCATTTTCTCGCCTTTTTCACCCAGCAGTAAAAGCCCGCTGGGGTCTTGGGTGATTAATTCCTGTTCCCCCAACTGGCGCAGCAAATTCATAAAGACCGCTTGGCTGACCGCATGAAAGGGAGCGGGGGCGGCGCAGAGCAACGAAAATAATTGACGGGCGGTCGTCCCGCCATATTGGGCAATCACCGACAGAATCTGTTGCACCAGGGTCGAGAGGTGTAAATTACTGGCGCGCGGCGGTTCGACCCATTTTTCGATCAGCAACAGCACCATCGCCGTCATTTGCACCGTGCCAAGCCGCAACAAGGTCGCCAGGCTGGCCTCGGCATCCAAGGCTTCCTCGATGGCATAACCGTATAAAATGGCGGCTTCCCCCCGCCGCCCGGATCGTCCCAAACGCTGGCGGAGGCTAGCGACGCCTGGCGGCACCCCCACCTGGGCAATGGCGCGAACGCGGCCAATATCAAGGCCCAGTTCCAGCGTGTTGGTGCAAATCGCGGTCGCCGCGCGGTCACTTTGTTTCAGGGCGATTTCGGTGTCGGTACGGATTTCTTTGGCCAGATTGCCGTGATGCGGCCAAAATTCTTTGGCGATGCCTAAGGAATCGCACAGATCGTTCAAAAGCAGGGTATAACGTTCGACCTCGCGCCGCGCATTGGGGAAAACCAGATTATGGTGACCGCGCAGGGTTTGAAAGAGATGGGCGGCGATCTGGCGGGCAATGATCTGATCCGGCTCTTCCTCTTCTGCGTTTTTATCTTTGCTGGGGGGAACAGGGGGCGGAGTTGGTTTCAAGAATCCCTTAATGGCGATTTTCAGATCGGTTTGGTCGCTCTTGGAGGTGAGGAGGGCAACCCGCCCCCCCTGATTTGCCTCCTGGCCTGCCTCCTGGCCTGCCTCCTGGCCTGCCTCCTGGCCCGCCTCCCCTTGCCCTGGGCGGATAAATTCCGCCGCCAGCCGCATATCCCCCATCGTCGCCGACAGACCGATGCGTGGCACCTGCCGCCCCATCGCCCGTTCAATGCGGTGGAGCAATGATTGCAATTGCTTGCCGCGCGGATTGCCGATAAAGGCATGGAGTTCATCCACGACAAAATAGGCGGTGTTGGCAAAAATTTTCGCCACCGCACTGCCGCGTCCACACATCATGGCCTCAAGGGCTTCGGGAGTGATGAGCAACACCCCCGCGGGATGGGCGAGAAATTTCTGTTTGCGGCTGGCGGATATATCGCCATGCCACGGCCAGACGGGAATGTCCAATTGTTCGCACAAAATTTCCAGCCGCCCGAATTGGTCATTGATCAAGGCCTTGAGCGGGCTGATATAGACAATGAGACGCGGCGTTGGGGATTGGCACAGATGGCTCAGGGCGGGAAAAAACGCCGCCTCGGTCTTGCCGGCGGCGGTCGGGGCGGCGAGAATCACGTCGCGGTCGGCTTTGAGGATGAGCGGGATGGCCTGGCCTTGAATGTCGCGCAATTCGTGCCAATTTTGCTGCCAGATAAATTGCTGGATACCGCGGTCAAGCAGATCAAACACCGCTGTTTCGGAGTGAGATGCCGTCATGTTGCCCTCGATATAAACTTTGTTTTCCAAAGAATTGACATTATGACCTCCCCTTCCCGTAGGGAGGGGAGGATAGAAAACCTTAGCGAGCCGTAGGCGAGCGTTAGGTTTTCTTGGTGGGGTTGGTTCTTAAGGAAGGTCTGAATAAGTTGAGAAAGTTTATGAACGCAAAGATGCGTCATTACCGGCATTAAAAGGAAGAGCGTCATTACCCGCCGGACTGCAAGCGGATTTCCGCTTGCAGTC
>JASGCR010000178.1 GCA_030054015.1 Candidatus Symbiobacter sp.
CAGGAGTATTATTCCTTAAACTCCTGGGGGATTACCCGACTCGGGCTGCAAGCGGCAATCCGCTTGCAGCCCGGCGGGTAATGACGCTCTTCTTTTTAAGTATTGAGGGGTGGTAAGAAAAATCAACCATCATTGCCCATCAACATCACATCGCCATGACCAATAAGCCTCATGAAATAACAATAAACTCACACGGTGCATGGGGTAACTTATTAATGATAAATCCTCCCGCTTGACAGGTAATAAATAATAATATAATACTAACGAAGTTCAAAGCCAAAGGGAAAAAACCATGACCTTATCACTTGCGCAAAAATTCGTTCCCAATCGTGATTTTGTTCTTTACGAAGACAACAAAGCCCGTTGGAATAATATACCTTATCGCCGCTATTCGTTCCATCATTTGGATGAAGTGAGTCGCTATACCCAGGCCTTTCGGGCCGGGGCGGTGCTGCCGTTAAAACCCGCCCATGATGACAAAACCGCGGCGCATCCGCTGTTACAGAAAATGGTTACTCATCCGTGGTTCTCGGCGATGATCGTCGTCCAAGCAGACAAAATCCTCTTTGAAGAATATGCCGATGATTTTTCGCCGCGTCGTCGCCATTCGATGCAATCTCTGACCAAAACCATGCTGCATTTGATGTTGGGGGTGTTGATTGAGCAGGGCAAACTTAACCGCGATGCCACGGTGGCGACTTATATTCCTGAAATTGGCAGTGGCTATCGTGACGCGACCATTCAACAAGTCATGAATATGGATGTCGCCAATGATTATATTGGCAATTTCGACGATCCGCATGACAAATTCTGGGCTTATGAAGAATCGATGGGCTGGCGGTTGAACGAGACCTGGCCGCATGAACCGACCATCCGCGAATATTTGCTCACGGTGGAAAAAGGGGTTGACCCCAAAGGCGATACCCGTCCCCCCGGCATCGCCAAATATAAAGACACCAATTCCGATCTGCTCGGTTGGATTGTTGAGCTGGTGTCGGGCCGTCCCTTGGGCTGGCACTTGGCTGATTTGATGGATGCGGCGGGGATTGAGGGGCAAATGGTGATCGCCACCGACCGCAGCGGCGTGCCGATCATCGATGGCGGGGCCTGCATGACCGCCCGCGACACCGCGCGTTATGGCCTGATTTTTACCCGATTAAACCAGGGCGAGAAAATCATGACCACCACCAATGGCGGGGTGTGGGGCGCACCGCGTCTTATTGGCAGCCGCGATTTCATGCGGGAAACTTTGGTGCCGGGGGGCACCTATTGGAAACCCGAAAAACGCGACGAATGGTACAAAAACCAATCCGAGGGCGATGGCCGTTCCATTGCCCATGCGGGTTATTGCGGGCAATATCTCTATGCCAATCTGGATACCGGCAAAGTCGGGGTGTATTTCAGCGTGTCACAGACCCAGTCTGGCACTTGTGATCAGCATCACGCCGAAACTTACAAAATGTTGCAACAAGTGACTGCGTTATCTTAACGCCCTAACCCGCAAGAGCATTGCCCGCCGCAAAAAAAGAGCGCCCTTACCCGCCGCAAAAAAAGAGCGCCCTTACCCGCCGCAAAAAAAGAGCGTCATTACCCGCCGCAAAAAAAGAGCGTCATTACCCGCCGCGAAAAGGAGAGCGTCATTACCCGCCGCAAAAAGGAGAGCGTCATTACCCGCCGCAAAAAGGAGAGCGTCATTACCCGCCGCAAAAAGGAGAGCGTCATTACCCGCCGCGAAAAGGAGAGCGTCATTACCCGCCGGACTGCAAGCGGGAATCCGCTTGCAGTCCGAGTCGGGTAATCCCCCAGGAGTATTATTCCTCAATACTCCTGGGGGATTACCCGACTCGAAATATATCCGTTACACGGATATATTTCGGCGGGTAATGACGCTCCCTTTTTTTTTGCTCCCTTTTTTTTCGCTCCCCTTTTTTGACGCTCTTCCTTTTAAGTTGAAACATGCCAGGCCTTGCCTTTTACGCGCGTTTATGGCAAGAATCTGGTGGGGGCATCCGTACGGCGAAAGGATCAGAATAAATGGCGGCATCGATCACACCGGTGATTTTGTCAGGCGGAGCCGGTACGCGGTTGTGGCCTTTGTCGCGCCAGAGCAAGCCGAAACAATTTTTGATGCTTGCGGGCGATCAAAATTTTATCGCCATGACGGCAAGCCGCGTGGCCGACTCCAATTTGTTCCAATCGCCTTTGGTGATATGCAGCGAAGCCCATCGCTTTTTGGTCGCGGAATCGCTGCGCCAAGCCGACATTGTGCCGCGTTCCTTGGTGTTGGAGCCGGTGGGGCGCAATACGGCCGCCGCCGCCGTCATTGCCGCCCTGATCCTGGCGAGCGAACAGCCCGAATCCTTGATGTTGCTGCTGCCTTCCGATCACATGATCCGCGCCCCGCAAGATTTTCTCCGTGCCGTGGCGGCGGCCAGGCCGGCGGCGGAGGGCGGGCGATTGGTGACATTTGGCATGACGCCGACCGCGCCCGCCACGGGTTATGGCTATATCGCCTATCGCCCCGAAGAAAGCGGCGCAGCCGGTTGGCCTGGGGTTTATCCGGTGCATCAATTTGTCGAAAAGCCAGACCAGGCCACGGCGCAATCCTATCTCGATGCGGGCAATTATGTCTGGAACAGCGGCATGTTTTTGATGCGGGCGGATCAACTCTTGGCCGAATGCCAAAGATTGGCCCCCGAAATCTTGGAACATGCGGCGGCTTCTTTGGCCAGCGGCGCGATTGAGCGCGATTTTATCCGCCTTGATAACGATAAATTTTCGGCCCTGCCCAATCTGGCCCTTGACGTGGCCATCATGGAGAAAACCAATCTGGCGAGCGTGGTGCCAGCCGAATTTGGCTGGTCGGATGTGGGGTCGTGGGACAGTTTGTGGCAAATCTCGGACCAGGACCCCCAGGGCAATGTCGTCAAGGGCGATGTGCTGCACAAAGCTTGCGCCCACAATTATTTGCACAGCGAGGGGCAGCTTTTGGCCGCGATTGGCTTGGAAAATATGGTGGTGGTGGCGACCGGCGATGCCGTGTTGGTGGCCGCGCGTGACCAAGTCCAAGACGTCAAATGGATCGTCGATCAATTGCGCCAGCACCAACGCCACGAAGCCGACAACCATGCCGTGATGTATCGCCCCTGGGGCAGTTATGAAACCCTCGCCCTGGTGGATCGCTACCAGGTCAAGCGCATTATGGTGCAGCCGGGGCAAAAACTCTCGCTGCAAAAACACCATCACCGCGCCGAGCATTGGGTGGTGGTCAGCGGTACCGCCAAAGTCACCCGCGACGACCAGGAAATCATGCTGTATGAAAACCAGTCGGTCTATCTGCCCCAGGGCGCGGTGCACCGGCTGGAGAATCCTGGCAAAATCCCGACCGTTCTGATCGAAGTGCAATGCGGCGGCTATCTCGGCGAAGATGATATTATCCGCCTCGAAGATATTTATCACCGCGCGGGTAGTTAGCGCGGAGATGCCGCCTTAAACTCATGCAAATACCCGGCCAGGCTCGCTTGATATTGCGCCCAGCTGTAATGTTCGGCGCGGGCGCGGGCGGCCTGGGAAAGGGTGCGGCGTAACGCCGGATGGCGATGCAGGTTGCGGATGGCGGTGGCCAGGGCGGCGGCATCGCGGATGGGGACGATAAAGCCCTCAACGCCATCGCGCACCACCGAACCCGAAGGCACGGTGGTCACGACCGGCAGACCGCTCGCCAGGCCCTCATAAATGGCGAGGGCGGAGCCTTCATGCAACGAGGGATAAACCAACATATCGGCGGTGCGAAATATCGCGGCAATTTCAGGGTGCGGCAAATTGGGGAGATGGATGAAATTCTGCCCCAGGGCGGCGGTTTGCCGTTTAAGCCCGCGTCCTTCGCCGACCAAGCCGCCCAAAAACACCAATTCTATCGCCGCATCATCCAATTGCCGGACGGCTTCAATGGCATAGGATAATCCTTTGCGTTGGCTGATTTGTCCGGCATAAAGAATGCGGAATTTTTTGCGCCCCGCCGTCACCGCTTCCAGCCGCGCATCATATTGCGCCGGGGTTAGGGGCTGAAATTTTTGCGTGTCGACGCCATAGGGCAATAACCGTATCCGCTCCGCCGCTACGCCAATTTTGACCAGAGTCTGGCTGACATAATCCGATGAAGCGAGAACATAATCCGCCATCACAGCCTCGGTTAGGCAATCCTCGATCAGACGCGGCGGCGCATCAAAATGCAGCGAATCCGCCCAATCCGGCTGTAATTGCGCTTCTTCGGTCAAAATGGCTTTGCCGATGGCGATGTGGCCGATCATTTGGTGCAGGATCGCAATTTTGCCCCCGGCCTTGGCGGCCTTAAGGGTGGCGAGACCGCTGGTGTCTTGCACAATCACGCCCCAGGGGGAGGTGGTACTGGCGCGGCGCAAGATGTTCGCCACTTTGCGGTCAAACCGCCGATTGCGCCAGCCCATCACGCGGTTGCTGAGGGCGGGCTGGCGGGGGAATAAGCGCACCGCCGCCAGGTAAATAATTTCGCCCCAGGGAAAAATCTGGCAGTGTTCCGCCGCAATCCCGGCAAAGGCGCGGCGCGAGAGTTGACGCTCGATTTGGTGCCGCCAAGCGGCGGGCAAACCGGCATAGGTTTTTTGCCCTATCATCCGCAGCACCGCAGGAAGTGATGTGAACCACTGCCGCAGATTCGGGCTGTAAATGCCGGTGTAAAATCGCGGTTTATATCCGGCTTTGCGACAGGCCAGCACCAATTGATAGACCGATCCCGCCGCCCCCGGATGGGTGATAACTATGTCGGAATTTTCCATGAGTTTGTCCGTATGAATAAAGATATGTTCTGTTTCCCAAATAATCCGCTTTATGACCCCCCCCTTTTTTAGGAAGGTCTGAACAAGTAGCAAAAGTCACTGACCCCCCCTTCCTGCTTAGGAAGGGGGGGATAGAAAAGCTTGAATTTTTTGCTAAAAAAATTCATAGCTTTTCTTGGGGGGGTTGGTGTAGTGCATTGATTATAAATAGATTTTCAATATCACCAACCCCCCCGACCTATCCTAGGCGGCAAGCCGC
>JASGCR010000179.1 GCA_030054015.1 Candidatus Symbiobacter sp.
CAGCTTAGCGAAACTTGGGGGGGTTGTGATGCTGAAAATATATTAATAGAATCAACCTATTACACCAACCCCCCCAAGAAAAGCTTTGGCTCGTAAGCACTCGCCAAGCTTTTCTATCCCCCCCTTCTAAAGAAGGGGGGGTAAATAGATTTTCGACTTAATCAAACCTTCCCTATGCGAATTTCACCATGCGAATTTTGCATTGCCTTCATCCATTCTAGGTTACGCGGGCAGAAAAACTCTGTCAATACAAAAAATCACAAATTTTTTTAAAAATCTCGATATTTTTTAAAATTGGGTTTTTTTGCCGTAAAAATCGAAATTCTTGGCAAGGTCTTAAATTTCAGATATTGTAGAAAAAATCGACTATCTGCCCTGGAATCCCAAATAATCGCCGCGTCGGCGCGAGCTAAGCGACAGATTGGTGCGGGTTCTGTTACTGATCGCGGCGGCATGTTGCCGCGTGCCGCAAGGATTGCCGAATATGGATGCGCTTGTCACCACGGCGGGGAAATCGCCTGCAGAAAATCTTAACGCCCAAGCCAAACGGGTCGAGATTTTATCCGCCATGAAAGAACAAAATCTCAACGACCAGGAACCGCCGCGCAATGGGTTGCAGGGCGCGAAAACCTTGGTTGAATATGCCTATCGCTGTTTGCGCAAGGATATTATTGATGGTACTTTGCCACCCAACAGCAAATTGCGCATTGAACATATTCGCAAACATTACCAAATTGGCAGCAGCACGATGCGCGAGGCTTTGTCGCTGTTGGTTGCCGATGCTTTGGTGACTGTTGAGGGGCAACGCGGGTTTCGCGTCTCGCCCATTTCAATCGAAGATTTAATCGATGTGACGCGGATGCGCAAATTGATGGAATCGATGGCTCTCCGCGAATCGATTGAGCGCGGCGATGATGCCTGGGAGGCGGGCATTGTTGCCGCCTTTCACCGCCTTAGCAAAGTCGAAGAAAGATTAGTGCTTGAACCCTCGATTATGGTGGATGCCTGGGAAGCATGTAACGCCGAATTCCACAAAGCCTTGATCGCAGCCTGTACCTCGCGTTGGACATTGCATTTTCGTGAAATTTTATATTACCAATCCGAACGCTATCGCCGGTTTTCGTTAATGACCAATGGCTCGCGCCGCAATGTTCATTCCGAACACGAGGAAATCATGAAGGCCGCCCTGGCCCGCAAAGCCGATCTCGCTTGTGACTTAATTGATGATCATCTCGACCGCACCATAAATGGTATGAAATCCATCTTGGCAGAGGTATGATGGTCACCGGGCGGCACGATGCCGCCGCGAATTATTTTTCTCATGGGATGGGTGGTCATGGCGACATCGCGGGCATCACATTATCGACAAGCCACGTTTGGCTTTATGCCCGCGGAAGAGGAGGGGCTTGTCACAGTGCGGCCAGAATCGCCCTCGGAATCACCCCCAGAATCGGCCACAAAATACCCCATCCCGCCGCCGCCGCAAGATTTTGTTCCCAAGCAAGATTTTGTTTCCAAACAAGATTTTGTTGCCACCGACAAAACCCGATGGATCAAACCCGGCGAAAGCGTGAGGTTCGGCGGCGTGACCATTGATGGCGGCATGATCTATGTCGGCAACATACTGAAACCCGAGGGCGCGGGCGAAGGCAATGATCCCTGTTTGATTAACCCTGAACTGAAATTCGCCACTCACGGTAATTATTCGTTTCTCCAAAAAAATCAATATTGGCCGGATTATGCCAATTTGAACCAAACGGCGCGACGCGCCTACTTAAATTGGCTGGCGGAGGGAAGACAACAGCCCGGAACGGCGATGTGCTATGTTTTGCTTTATTTTTTTGGGTTAGAGCGGCGGGTCTTAATCGATGCCTTTCGCAAAAAGGATAAAGAAGCCAAAGCCGAATTGCCGATGATCGCCGCAGAAATCCGCCGTTTATATGCAGTTTACCATTCGCTTAATGATGGAGAGAATTATATATTTCTCATGAAGGTTAAGGTTCTGCTTGATTTTATCGATTATCAAGGCAATCTGCCAAAATTTTATGAAAAACCATTAGTACCCGTCAAGTCTTACGATTACGACTACCCGTTGGTGCTAAAAATCGCCCTGGGCCAGGCGGTCGCCGATGGCGTTCCCATCCCGGCGCATCTGGCCTTAGATTGGATCAAATACACCCCTCATGAGGTGATGCCCACGCCCATGACGCGCTGTCCGGAAATGTTTTTTCGTCTTTTTGCCTTAAAATACCACGAAAAATTTGGCAAAGGCTTGCGCCTGGAACATGATTATTCTAGCCTTAGTTTTTCTTATCGGGCGGCCTCGCGGGGATTAGGCGGGAAAATTTTCACGATAAAATTCAAAGGCCTGGGGCAAGTGACCCGGCAAGATTGGAAGTTGCGTCCGCTAAAAAAAATCCTCCAAAACTGTTTGCTGCTGATCGACAGTTATAGCCGCTTTATCGGTCGGCATCCGGACAAGGCGGATAGGATTGAAGGAATATTATTGTTGCCAGAAATCATTTGGCCGGATTGGTTGCAGCAAAACCTGAACCAATTGCAAAGCCAAATCGCGGCGGGCGAAATCGTGACCCCGGCGGCGGATTTTTTTGCCCGATTTAACCCGCCGCCAGAGTCCCAAGTGCCGTCCCAGGTGCCGTACCTGGCTCAGACGCAGATCGAAGGCAAAACGGCGGCAAAGGCTGTGGCGGCAACTGAGGATGCCCCCGCCCCCGCCCCCGCTCGCGGCCCCACGCGCAAAATCTGGCTGGCATTGGCGGAATTATTGGCGGTGCGGCAGATCAAAATGCTGCCCGATATTCTGGCCGGCGAGCGCGCCCCCAAATTGCACGAGAAAATCGTCCTCATGCGTGATGAAGGCAGCGTCCCAGCTCACCCAACCGCCAACCCAACCGCCAACCCAACCGCCACCGCGCCCCAAACCAAGGTGAGCGGCAAAAAACAACCCAGCCGAATCACCATCGATGCCAGCAAACTCGCCGCCCTCCGCCAAGAAGACCAAAAACTGGCGGCGATTTTCACCCCCATTTTTAATGCCGAGGACAAAGACGATCCCGCCCCCGCCCGCCCTTCAACCCCATCCCCCGCCGCCGCCACGCCTCATAAAAACCGCCTTGGGTTAGAGGATGCCCAGGCCAAATTTTTGGACATCTTACTCACCCGCCCGCAATGGATGCGGGCCGAAGCTTTACAACAGGCCAAAAAATGTCATCTTATGCTCGATGGCGCATTAGAGCGCATCAATGATGCCGCGTTTGACCATTATGACCAGGCCTTGTGCGAAGGCGACGATCCTATCGACATCAACCCAGAAGTAAAAGAAAGACTCGATCATGACGACCCCGCTGCGCAGCAAAGACCGTGATGCCCTGATCCAATCCTTGCGAGCCGGGGTGGTGCCACGAATCGGGCAACAATTAATCCAGGTCGGACGCTCGCGCGAAATTGAAAGCACCCTCCGCGATGTCGAGCGCATAGCCGATGGCGGCTCGGCCTTTCGCGTGGTGATTGGCCCGTATGGGGCGGGCAAAAGTTTTTTCCTCAATCTGGTGCGCGGCATAGCCCTTGAGAAAAAACTGGTGGTGGCCCAGGCCGATCTCACCCCCGACCGCCGCCTGCAAGCCAGTGGCGGCCAGGCCCGCGCCCTTTATGGCGAACTTATGCACAGCCTGGCCACCCGCACCAAGCCCGAAGGCGGAGCCTTGGCGGGCATTGTTGAAAAATTCATCGCCACCAGCCAAAGCGAGGCCGCCCATCACGGCCAGACGGTCGACCAGGTAATCCGCAAAAAGCTTGACCATCTGAGTGAATTGCCGGGCGGTTATGACTTTGCCGAGGTCATCGCCGCCTATTGGCGCGGCCACGACCAGGATCAGGACAGCCTTAAATCCGATGCGGTGCGCTGGCTGCGCGGCGAATTTTCGACCAAAACCGATGCCCGCCACGCTTTGGGGGTGCGCAATTATGTCGATGATGCGGCGTTTTATGGGCAGTTGAAACTGATGGCCAGGTTCGTGCGGTTGGCGGGCTATGGCGGGTTGCTGATTTGCTTGGACGAAATGGTTAATCTTTATAAAATCGCCAATGCCCAAGCCCGCAACGCCAATTATGAACAGATTTTGGGCATTTTGAATGATTCGCTGCAAGGGGCGGCGGTGGGTTTGGGTTTTATCCTGGGGGGAACGCCGGAATTTCTCCAAGACCCCAGGCGGGGGTTATATAGCTATCCGGCCCTGGAAAGCCGCCTGGCGCAAAATCGCTTTGCCACCGGCGAATGGGTGGATTTTAGCGGGCCGGTCTTGCGGCTGGCGAGTCTTAGCCCCGAAGATTTTTATCAGTTGCTCTATAAATTGCGCGGGCTTTATGACGATGGCAAAGGGCGGATGCCGCTCTTGCCCGATGCCGCCCTGACCGGGTTTATGGAATATTGTGCGCATCGGATTGGCGATGCCTATTTCCGCACCCCGCGCACCACCATTACCTCTTTCCTGAATCTGTTGGCGGTGTTGGAGCAAAATCCAACCGCCGATTGGGTGAGTTTGATGGATGGCATCGGCGTGGTGGCGGATGATGGTCATCTTAAAGATCAGAGTACGCTGCCGGACAATCCTGGGAGTGAATTGGCAGCGTTTAAGTTGTAATCTGTTTCCGCCCGAATTCCGTTTTATGACCCCGCTTTTCTAAGGAAGGTCTGAATAAGTCGTACTGACCCCCCCCTTCCTGCTTAGGAAGGGGGGGAAAGCACTGCTTAGGGCGAAGCCCTTAGCGGTGCTAGGGGGGGTTGGTGATTGAAAAAATCTAATTAGAATCAACGCCATACACCAACCCCCCCAAGAAAAGCTTGAATTTTTTACAAAAATTCTAAGCTTTTCTATCCCCCCCTTCCTAAGCAGGAAGGGGGGGTCAGAGATTTTTTTGCCTTAATCAGACCTTCCTTAAGGACGGTCTGATTAAGTCCTAAAAAAGAGAGCGTCAAAAAAGGAGCGTCATTACCCGCAGATTTTTGCCGCGAAGCGGCATAAATCGGTCGGGTA
>JASGCR010000180.1 GCA_030054015.1 Candidatus Symbiobacter sp.
AGCTAAATCATAGCACATTGATGCTGTTGGAGAGCCATCCACATCATCAAATGCGTGTCTTTTTTGGCAAAAAAGTGACTTATTCAGACTTTCCTTAACAAAACTCCGAACAGAATGCAGGAAATACCAATATGAATCAAGGGGAGACAGAAATGGCTGAAAAAATCCCAAGCCCCGACGCGGGGCGCGGCAAAATATTGCTGATGGTGGGCGGCGGCATTGCGGCGGTCAAAATCCCCGAATTGATCCGCCGCTTGCGCGATGCGGGGTTTGAGTTGCAAATTATCTTGACCAAAGCGGGCCGCCAATTCGTCACGCCGTTAAGCCTGTCCAGCCTGGCCGGGCAAAAAATTTACGAAAATTTATTTTCCCTGACCGACGAGGCCGAGATGGGGCATATCCGCCTGTCGCGCGAATCGGATTTAATTTTGGTGGCCCCGGCCACGGCGGATATGATGGCTAAAATGGCGGTGGGGCTGGCGGATGATTTGGCTTCGACCTGTTTGCTGGCCGCGAACAAGCCGATTGCGCTCGCCCCCAGCATGAACAGCCAAATGTGGTTGCATCCCGCCACCCAGGCGAATCTGGCCACATTGCGCGGGCGCGGCGTGGCGGTGATTGCGCCAGGCTCTGGCGATCTGGCCTGTGGCGAAGTCGGGGTGGGTCGTATGGCCGAGGTGCCGGACATTGTCGCATTTTGTCAAACAATCTTGGCGGGTGGGGACAAACCTCTCCGTGGCAAACGCGCACTGGTTACGTCGGGGCCGACGGTTGAAAAAATTGATCCGGTGCGGTTTATTTCCAACCGCTCATCGGGCAAGCAAGGCCACGCCATTGCCGCCGCCCTGGTCGCCGCCGGGGCCGAGGTGACCTTGGTCACCGGGCCGGTGGCGTTGCCCCCCCCGCCAGGTGCCATCGTCATTCCCATCGAAAGCGCGGCGGAAATGCTGGCGGCGTGCGAGGCGGTTTTGCAGCGTTCCGCCATCGATATTGGCGTCTATGTCGCCGCCGTCAGCGATTGGCGGGTGGCCGAGATTTTTTCAGCCAAAATAAAAAAGGAAAAATCAGCTGGCGGCACGGTCGTCCCGCCGCAATTGCGGTTAGAAGAAACCCCGGATATTTTGGCGCATGTTGGCCAACACCGCCAGCGTCCGCATTTATTGATTGGCTTTGCCGCCGAGACCGAAAATCTCATCGCCAATGCCGCCGCCAAACGCACCCGCAAAAATTGCGATTGGATTGTCGCCAACCAAGTCGGCGGCGCGGGAGACGCGGTCGATGATCGGGTGGGTGGGGTGTTTGGCCGCGACCATAATCAGATTCATCTGGTGAAGGCGAGCGGTCACGACGCCTGGCCGGTCATGAGCAAAACCGCCGTCGCCGCAAGGTTGGTTGCGGAAATTGTGCGGTTTTTTCGGGGATAAAATAATGCGCTAAAAATTTTATTGACGGAGCTATTAAGTTAGTGCTTAACTAAGGTTTGTTTGGAGTATATTGCTGGGTACAAAGTAGCGTATCATTAAGCACAAATCTGTGACTTTGTTGGTCTCGGTTAAGTGTAATTTAGCAATGATCGTTTAGGTTTGGGGAATTGAACATGACCTATGCAGAAATGACAATGGAACGTCAATCGACCAAATCCGACCGTGATGGCGACCCCATTATCACCAAGGCGGCCTTAAAGGCAGCCGAGTTATTGGGTGTGTCGGACCCAATTTTTGCCCGGATTTTGGGATTAAAGACCATTTCCGATTTGAAAAATGGTAACGATGTGCTGATGACGGACACAACTTCTTTTCAAGAGGCCGTCTATTTTATCCGCATGTTCACGGCGTTATTCGACATCGTTGGCGGCGATCAAAACGTTGCGCGTTCGTGGCTGTGTAACCGAAATTTAGCTTTGAACGGCCTTCCAATTGAGATAATAAAAACACCAACAGGGTTGCGTGATGTCATATCCTATCTGGACAGCAGACGCTCTTCGTTCTGAGATACGGCCATATCGTGGCGTGGTTTGGCGGTTCCAACACGCAACTGGGATTGAATTTCTTTGTGCTGGTGCGATTGGGCAATTACACCTAAATAAATTACTGGCCTCGGTAAAATATCCATCTCGCTTTCGTCGCGGCGATGCTCAGGGCGGGGTTTTTTATGCCGCCGAGAAACTCCAAACCGCCGCCGCCGAAGTGACTTTTTACCAATTACTGTTTTTTTATCTCGAGTCACCCGATATCGTACGTCCGGAAAGTAAAAAATTTTCTGCCTTTTCGGTAACCATCGATGCACAGCGCACCATCGACCTTACGCAGCCAAATTTGTCGCGTGACCAACTGGCCTGGACGAAATTAAATGATCACACAGATTGCCAAAATCTGGCCGAACAAGCCCGCATCGCAGAAGTCCAAGCCATAAGATATTGGTCGGTGCGAACCCAAACTCAATGTTCCGATGCCAATCTGGCGGTGTTGCATCCATCAAGCCTTGAATTTAATGAAAATTTAGGGCGTGACGATTGGTATTTAAACCTTCGCTCCTTAACCCAAGCCGAGTGGCGTGAAGGAAGATCAGGCGAAAAATACACATTCTCTTACGCTCAATTCCAACGCGATCCACGTTTGAAAAATTTTGCGTTAAACGCCGTTTCCTAAAGGAAATTCCGCCCCCCATCACCCCTCATAACTTATCGCCACCACGTCCAAAAATTCGATGCCTTGGGGGGTGCGTACCCGTACCTGGTCGCCGACCTCGGATTTTAACAAAGCCAGCGCGACGGGGGAGCGCCAGGAAATTTTCCCCTGCGCAGGATCGGCTTCGTCCACCCCGACCAGGCGGACGCGATGTTGCGCTCCGGATTCGTCTTCATAGGTGACCCAGGCGCCAAAAAACACTTTTTGCAAATTTTTTTGTCGGGTCGCATCGACCACTTCGGCGGATTCCAGGCGTTTGGTCAAAAACCTGATGCGGCGGTCAATTTCGCGCAGGCGTTTTTTGCCATATAAATAATCGCCATTTTCCGAGCGATCCCCATTGCCGGCAGCCCAGCCGACAATTTCGACGATCTTAGGCCGCTCGACCCGCGCTAAATTTTCCAATTCATCGCGCAATTGGCGAAAACCGCCGGTCGTCATGTAATTTTTGACGCCGCTGGGCAAAGCCAGATGCTCGTCCAAATCGCTGTCTGAGATTTCATCCGGGTCGAAATTTTCGTTATTTTCGGAATCTTCTTTGGTAAAAGCCTTATTCATTGCCCATTTTCCGTGAATAGAATTGTATCGTCACTGCAACTGGCCTATATTTAGAGTGGGTTGCTTTAATACCAAGGCCGTGCGGTGAATATTACCCCTAAATCGATTGGCTGTGCCAGTTCATATTATACGAAAGAGGAAATTATGTCAGCACTGATTGTGACGGATGAAAGATTCTTTGCCGAAGCGGGATTGTCGCGCCAAACCGCCGAAAAAATTACCGCCGAAGCCTTGCACGGCATGGATGATGGCGAACTCTATCTCGAATACAGCCAGTCCGAAAATTTTTCGTTTGACGATGGGCGGTTGAAATCCGCCAGTTTCGATACCAACCAGGGTTTTGGTTTGCGGGCGGTGGCGGGCGAGGCATCGGGGTATGCCCATGCCGGTGAATTATCCGAATCCGCTTTGCGCCGCGCTGCCACCACGGTACGCGCCGTCAAAGCTGGTTACCAAGGACAAATGACCGCCGCCCCAGCCAAAACCAACCGCACCCTGTATGGCGATTTCAACCCGTTGGATGCGCCGAAATTCGAGCAGAAAATTGCCTTGTTGCAAGCGATGGATGAATTTGCCCGCGGCCTCGATCATCGCGTCAAACAAGTCTCAATCTCGCTCGCCGCCGAATGGAAAGCGGTACAGATCATCCGCGCCGATGGGCAACGGGCGGCGGATATTCGTCCCCTGGTGCGGTTAAGCGTGTCGGTGGTGGCTGGAGATGGTCAGCGCATGGAGTCGGGTTCTTATGGTGGCGGCGGGCGCATTCCTTATGATGCCTGTTTTGCCCCGGAATATTGGCAAAATGCGGTGCGCGAGGCCTTGCGCCAGGCCTTGGTGAATTTGGAGTCGGTGGCGGCCCCCGCCGGGGAGATGACGGTGGTGTTGGGGCCGGGCTGGCCGGGTATTTTATTGCACGAAGCCATTGGTCATGGGCTCGAAGGCGATTTTAACCGCAAAAAAAGCTCGGCTTTTGCGGGATTGATGGGACAGCGCATCGCCGCCCCCGGTGTGACCGTTGTCGATGACGGCACGATTGACCAAAGGCGCGGCTCCTTGACCATCGATGATGAAGGCACGCCGACGTCACGCACGGTCTTGATCGAAGATGGTATTTTGCGGGGGTATTTGCAGGATCGATTAAACGCCCGCTTGATGGGCATGAAACCAACCGGCAATGGGCGGCGGCAATCTTTTGCCCATTTGCCGATGCCGCGCATGACCAATACCTTGATGCTCTCAGGAACCCAAAGCCGCGAGGAAATTATTCGCGGCGTAAAACGCGGGGTCTATGCCGTGAATTTCGGCGGCGGCCAGGTGGACATTACCTCCGGCAAATTTGTGTTCAGCGCGTCCGAGGCCTATCTGATCGAAAATGGCCGCGTCGGCGCACCGATCAAAGGGGCCACTTTGATCGGCAATGGCCCCGATGTTCTCACCAAAATCGGCGCGATTGGCGATGATTCGGCTTTGGACACCGGCATTGGCACCTGCGGCAAAGACGGGCAATCGGTGCCGGTTGGGGTGGGTCAGCCGACCTTGCTTATTCATGGCTTAACCGTGGGGGGGACAGAGGTTTAGCGGCAACGTGCCGCCGCGTTTCGTTTTTTCATGTTCGCGGCAAAAATCTGCGGGTAATGACGCTCCCTTTTTAGGATTTATTCAGACTTTCCTTAGGGAAGGTCTGATCAAGTCATTTTCTTGCCAAAAGAACGGCGCATTTGCGAGCGGCGCAGCCGCGAAGCAATCCAGAAAAATCCAGCAACTTCAAGATGTTACTGGATTGCTTCGCGGGCGAAGCCGCC